>JAFGQM010000037.1 GCA_016935655.1 Candidatus Altarchaeota archaeon
CAGAGACCCCAGAGAAAAGCAAGCCCAGGAAGTTCGCACTACCTGACCTGCCCAACGTCAAAGGCCCAGTAGTGCTGCGCTTCGCACCAAACCCCTCCGGGCCGTTACACATAGGCCATGCCAGGACAGCTCTTTTGAATGACGAGTATGTGAAAAGGTATGGCGGGAAACTCATTCTGAGATTCGAGGACACCGACCCCAAGAGGGTGGACCCAGAGGCTTATAAGATGATTGAAGAGGACATGAAATGGCTGGGCATCGGATGGCAAGAGAGGATAATACAGAGCAAAAGGCTCTCAGTCTATATGGACGTAGCTATCAGGCTGATAAAGAAGGGCCATGCATATGTGTGTACATGCGGGCAGGAGGAATTCAAAAAGCTCAAGGACTCTGGAAAGGCGTGCCCGTGCAGGGGGAACAGCGTAGAAGAGAACATGAAACGCTGGGAGAAGATGAAGGAGGGAGTAAGAGGCATGGTCCTGAACCTGAAAACGGACATAAAGCATCAGAATCCTGCACTAAGGGACTTCCCTCTGATGAGGGCCATAGAGGAGAGGCACCCGCTAACTGGCAGGACCAGGGATTTGTACCCACTAATGAATTTTTCTGTGACAGTGGACGACCACTTTTTAGGCCTGACTCACGTCCTGAGAGGAAAAGACCACATAATGAATACGCAACGGCAGATGTATCTTTATGAATATCTGAACTGGAAGCCGCCTGAGTTCATACACAACGGCCTCATGGGCACCAGGGGGGCGAATCTGAGCACATCTGGCATACGCGAAGGCATAGACTCTGGCATATACACAGGTTGGGATGATGTGGAACTGGCAACCCTGCGCGCGCTGAAGAAGAGGGGCATACAGCCAGAGGCGATCCGCAAACTAATGTTGACTCTTGGGGCGGGGGAAGTGGATGTCACCTTCGAATGGATCAACCTATATGCGGAAAACAAAAAGATTATAGAGCCAAGGGCAAACAGGTACTTCTTCGTGCCAGAGCCTATGGAGGTGTGGGTCACGGGGCTGCCAAAGCAGTACCAAAAGATAAAGGTACCCCTGCACCCGGATTTCTCTGAGCGGGGCTTCAGGGATATACCGATAAAAAGGGAGGGGGACGTCATTAAATTGTTTATAGCCAAGAGCGACTCCGACCTAAAGAAGGGCGATGAGATAAGGCTCAAGAACTTCTGCAATGTGAGGATCATGGAATCAAGACCCCTGAAGGCAGAATATGTCGAAGAGAAGAACCTAAATGTCAAAAAGATACAGTGGCTGCCAGAGGACATAATGGGCTGCGAGGTCATTGGGCCAGAGAAAAGGCATGCTGGATTCTGCGAGACTGCATGTAGACTACTGAAGCCGGGGGACATAATACAGTTTGAGCGGTTCGGGTTCGTTAGAGTGGACCAAGTCGATAGCGGGGACCTGATCTGTTATTTCACCCACGAATGACTACATGACTCCTAATGACCCCAGGATGCCTAAGATGCCGACTAATATCAAATAGAAGGCAATTAGGTAGTTTATAATCTTAGGGAACAATAGGACTATGATCCCGAAGATAAGGGCCAATACACCACCGATCAGCTGCGCGCTTATGACAAATTCGGCCATGTCTTATTTGATGGTGGCAACTTAAAAAGTGTTTGTGTATACCGGAACAGACCGGCAAACCCCGGTTTATATCCTCCTAATTGCTAAGGTTTACATTTTCCTCGCTCTTTGGTTATGTGCCGAAAAGCCGGTTGCAAACCTTAAAATGCCATTGAAAGACGACTCTAGGGAGGTGCTAGAGATCCAAAGAGTCCGGCGTAAGATAGACGACATAGACGACAAAATCCTAGACCTGCTTATGGAGAGGAGAGAACTTGCCATAAGGGTAGCCGGCATGGAGAAAGAGGTCCATCTAAACGACCATAAGAAGCGCATAAAGGAGATGTTGGACAGGATCGAACTAAAGGCGGATATGAAAGGGTTAAACGGTAAGAACGTGCGGGAGTTTTGGAAGGCCCTGGTAGAGTACATGATTCATGAACAGAAGGACTCGGAACACCATTTCTATTAGCCGCTGTGCCAAGTTTGTGCCTAAACCGCTAAGAGGGGTCACCCATGGGCTCCTTGGTCCGCCCTAGGACCAGCTTGTAGATCTGCTTTGTCGACAAAGCCCCCCGAAAGCATACCTTTTTATATTAAAACATGATAATTTACACCTGCTTCTGTATGTCGAGGGATGAGACCTATGACTTAAGGGAGGTTGACTATGGCAACATATATAAAATTCGAGACAACGGCGGCCTTGGCCGAGAAAGCCCTGAAGGCCCTAGAAGTGGCGAGAACCACGGGCAAGATAAGGATAGGTGTGAACGAGGTAACCAAGAGCATAGAGAGGGGTAAGGCAAAGCTTGTCATAATGGCGGAGGATGTAGACCCGCCTGAGATAATGATACACATCCCGATCCTATGCAATGAGAAGAAGATCCCCTATGTATACGTCAAAACAAAGGATGAACTGGGGAAAACCGCGGGATTGAAGGTGTCGACTTCCTCCATCGCCATCTCTGATGAGGGCAAAGCCAAAAAGCAGATTGAAGAGATTCAAAAGGACTTGGAAAAGATAGGCAAATAGAATGGCTGAAGAGATCCCAGAAAACAAAGACCAGACAGAGCCGAAGGTTTTAGAAAGCCAGGGCCAGCAGGCAACTCCCAAGGTGGAAATCAAAGAGAAGATAGCCAAAAAGCCAAAGGAGTCCGTAGAAAAGCCGGAGGCTAAGGTGCAGAAGAAAGCCAAGAGGGTGAACATCACTGATGCGACCCCAGGCCAGGTTATCAAGGTCTTCAGGAAAGTAGGGCTTTACGGTGAATGCTACCAGGTCCTCGTAAGGGTCTTGGAAGGCAGAGACAAGGGTAACCTCATAAAGAGGAACATCAGAGGACCTGTCAAGGAAAACGACGTCCTGATGCTAAAGGAAACTGAGAGGGACGTAAGGGCCACATAAGATGGTTACAAAAAAGGTGTGCTCCTTCTGTGGGAGGAGTATCGAACCAGGGACCGGGAAGATGGTCGTCTCATTGTCAGGCTCTATATCCTTCTACTGCTCGTCCAAATGCGAGAAGAACAAGATAAAGCTGGGTAGAAACCCGAGAAAGATAAAGTGGACGATGGTATACCAAAACGAGAAAGGGATAAGGCTCAAGGGGTTAAGCCAAGGAAAGAAAGAGGGGACGGAGAAGGAAGAGAAGGCTGAACCAAAAGAGGAAGTGGCAGGGGTAAAAGCAGAGAAGCCTAAGGAAGCCGAAGAGAAGGCTGGAAAGAAAGGGGAAAAGAAGGCCAAGACCAAGCAGAAAGCCAAAAAAGAGAAGAAACCCAAATAATTCTTATAACTATTTCTAAAACAAGTAGGATGGCTGAAAGAACCTTCATTATGCTCAAGCCTGATACGGTCCAGAGGGACCTCATCGGGGAGATAATAGGCAGATTCGAAAGGCGCGGGCTGAAGATAGTGGCCATGAAGCTCATCCAGATGGACAAGAAGACGGCCCAAAAGCTGTATGAAACACATAAAGGCAAGGAGTTCTTTGAGCCACTGGTCAAATATGTAATCTCAGGCCCGTGTGTGGTGGCGGTCCTCGAATCAAAGCATTGCATAGACATCGTAAGGAAGATGCTCGGATCCACGGACCCGAAGAATGCCGAGCCAGGCAGCATAAGGGGCGACTTCGGAATGCAGATGAGGCGAAATGTGGTCCATGCATCAGATTCCCTCGAGACTGCGAAAAGAGAGATCTCAATCTTCTTCTCAAAGGACGAGATAATCGACTACAAGAAGTCTGATGAGGAGTGGGTGTACGAGCACTAAAAATCAAAGATCCCAGATGTATTATCCACAATCCTTCTCGTTACATCTTCGAGTCGCAATTCCTTTATCCCCGCAATCCTCTCTGCAGTAAGCAGGATATTAGCTGGCTCATTTAAGGAATCCGGCTCAGGGGCAAGATAAGGTGCGTCTGTTTCAAGAACGATTGATTCAAGCGGCAACTTCCTGGCGAATTCCTGCTTTTGTTTCGACCTGTTTATATTAGTGGGGATAGAGATCATAAAACCCAAACCAACCGCCCTCAAAGCCTCGTTTAAGGAACCTGAAAAACAGTGCATTATCACTTTCCCAACTGAGTTTTTTTCTAAAATATCAATACAGTCCTTCTCAGCATTTCTTGAGTGTACGATGAGGGGCTTACTCAGTTCTTTCGCTAGTCCAATCACGGCCTGGAAATCCTCCTTCTGCCTCTCGCGCGCAGCCTTGTCCTTCTCCCAATAGTAATCGAGACCAACCTCCCCTATCCCGACAATCCTTTCTGCATTCTCTCTTATTAAGTCCATCTGCGCGCCGGACTGGCCCTCATAGGGCATGAAACCGAGGGATACGAAGACGTTGTCATATTTCCGAGCAATCTCCAAGGTCTTGCGGGTGGATTCTGGTGTTATACCTGCACTTACAACAGCTACACTGTTTCCCCTCGCGCGCGCAATAACATCGTCCCTGCAATTATCAAACTCCTTAAAATCCAAATGCGCGTGCACATCGACAAGTTCCATCCAGTTATTTTTTCGCATATTCAAGAAAAAGGAAAAAATTATTTTTAGTAATATTTTGCTTCTGGGACTTTTAATATGGGGCAAGCAAACAGTAGCAATGACTAAAACGTATGCTGAAATAAACCAGAGGATAAAGAGCGGTGACGCCCTGGTGCTGACCGCCGAAGAGATGATTGGCTACGTCCGCGAGAACGGCTTGAAAAAGGCCGCGGAGGAAGTGGATGTTGTTACCACTGGTACCTTCGGGGCCATGTGTTCCTCGGGTGCTTTCCTCAACTTCGGCCACTCAGAGCCGCCGATAAAGATGCAGAAGGTGTGGCTGAATGATGTGGAAGCCTACACTGGGCTCGCAGCCGTGGATGCATACTTAGGGGCCACACAGGTAAGTGAGACGGAGGGTTTGGAATACGGTGGAGGCCATGTTATAGAAGACTTGGTGAAGGGTGAAGTGGTTGACTTGAGGGCAACCTCATATGGCACAGATTGCTACCCAAGGAGGAAGATCGGGACTGAGATAACGCTCCAGGACATAAATCAGGCGTATTTGTTTAACCCGAGGAACGCCTACCAGAACTATGCCGCAGCTACCAATTCCGGGGAAAAGACATTATACACCTACATGGGCAAGCTGTTGCCAAACTTTGGGAATGTGACCTACACCACATCCTCACAACTTTCACCATTGTTGAACGACCCCTATCTTGAGACCATAGGCTTCGGGACGAGGATACTTCTCGGGGGCAGCACAGGTTATGTGGTGGGGGAGGGCACACAGCATAACACTAAACCGGCCAGGAAAAACGATGTCCCAATAGGGGCAGCTGGAACGCTAGCTGTCAAGGCGGATCTAAAGAATGCAGACCCTAGATTTATCAAGGGGGCGGTATTTGAGAAATATGGAACCAGTTTGTTTATGGGGGTAGGGGTACCGATACCCATATTAAACGAAGGGATAGCCAAAAGGACCGCCATAAGCGATGAACAGATCTTCACAAAGATCCTTGATTACTCAGTAGCCTCCAGGTCCAGGCCTGCGGTGAAGGAGGTCAACTATGCAGAACTAAGATCAGGAAGGGTGGAACTAGAGGGGGAGCAAGTTAGGACCTCGCCTCTCGCCCCGCTCAAAACAGCCCGGCTCATAGCCGATATCCTCAAGGAGAGGATATCCAGGGGCAAGTTCCTGCTTACGGAGCCTCTGGAGAGTATACCCGAGAGGGAGTTCAGACCCATGAAACACGACCTCAAGTTCGTGAAAGACATAATGGGGAAAGCAGCGACCATATCGCCAGAAAGCAACATTGCAGAGGTGGCGAGACTAATGACGCAAAAGGGCATAAATCATGTTCCAGTTGTGGACAATAGAAAGCTCGTGGGGATAGTGACCTCCTGGGATATAGCCAGAGCTGTCGCAGAGGGCAAGAAAACCCTCAAAGAGGTGGCGGTTAAGAACGTGATAACGGCAAGACCCAATGAGACCGTCGAGATAGCGGCAGAAAGGCTCAGGAAAAACCAGATATCAGCTCTCCCAGTGACTGATCAAAACAACGCTCTTTTGGGCATCATAACCGCGGAGGATGTAACGAAATTTGCTATTTCGGAGAAAGGGGGTGGGTGAAATGACAAAGAAATACATTCTGAAATTCGATGGGGATTTGATAGGGGAGCCGATACTAGCTGAGTGCATACTCAAAACAGGCGCGCTAATAAACATACTAAAGGCCGATGCCAGCGGGAATATTCTCATAAGGTTTGACAAAGAAAGGGAGAAGGAAGTTCTGTCTTATCTGCGAGGGAGGGGTGTAGAGACGAGCGAGCTTAAGAACGCTGTCGTATATGACAAGAATAAGTGTATAGATTGTGGCGCTTGCATCTCACTCTGCCCGACATCCGCCTTCTGTTTTGATAAGACTGTGAAGCTAGAGTACGACGAGGAGAAGTGCGTGCTCTGCAGAACGTGCATAGACGCTTGCCCGGTCAGGGCATTAAAGCAACCTGAAGCCTGATGGAGCAGAGATTCCACTACAGGGACAGTATAATCAGGGTGAATAGTAGCAGGGATGTAAAGGGTGAGGCC
>JAFGQM010000038.1 GCA_016935655.1 Candidatus Altarchaeota archaeon
ATAGTTGCTAATGAGCCGAACAGGGAGAGGAGGACGATACTGTTCTCCAACATCAACAGGTGCGGTGTATGCAATGCCATAATCACGGGCTTTGACGGAAGAAATTTCCCTGGGCACAGGTTTGACAGGATACTGGTAGACGCCCCCTGTACGGATATCGGCGCGGTAAAAAAGGACAAGCAAGCTCTAAAGAACTGGAATCTGAACTGGATAAAAAAGAGGGCGTTCTTGCAAAAGGCCCTGCTGGGGAGGGCCTTTGAGCTCCTTAAACCGGGGGGGGAATTGGTCTACTCGACTTGCACGTCGACCATAGAGGAAAACGAGGAGGTTATCCTGGACCTCTTAAACAAGCAGCCGGGAGCGAAGCTTAAGGAAATCAAAGCGCCTATAAGGGGCAGGAAAGGCCTGCTTGAAGGAACCGAGAAATGCCTCAGGATATATCCCTGGGACAACGAAACTGAGTTCTTTTTCATAGCGAAAATCTGGAATGGATAAGGAGGCGATACGTAGGATTCTGGAGGAGAAATTCTATGTGGCTCTGCCAGCGGGCGAGATTGTGATAAAGGGGGGGCAGATCTTCTTTTTTACCGGGGAAAGGATGAATTTCCCGGATGCAGACTATGGTTTGAACATAGGGACCTTTGACGGAGAAGACCTCAAACCCACTATAGACCTGTGCCAATATAGCCGGAGAAGCTTCCTTGATGTGGACGAAAGAGAAGCAATGCAATGGATGTGCGGGCTGGATCTGAAAAAAAAGAGGGAGGGCGATTATGTTATCCTCAGATACGGTAGGTATGTCCTAGGCGCAGGCAAGGCCAGGGGGGAAAGGATCCTCAACTTCCTGCCAAAGAACAGAAGGCTGCCACTAAAGCTCTCAAGATAAAGCTTTTTAGTCCTGTAAGCTAATTATAACCAAAATGTTTGGCAAAAAAAACCCGAAAGAGACAACCGAGCAGAAGATAGAAAAGCGCCTCGGCAGGATAAAGAACCATGCAGGAAAGAAGATAGACCAAGATGTCAATACCGTGGTGAAGAGCCTGGCTAGATCAGACAACTAGGGCACTCGGGGGAGAGGCGGTCTATGAAACCGCCTAAGCCGGCAAATAAGTCCAATGACCACCTCATGACAAAGAGGACATTAGTGGGCAAAAGCTCTCTTGCAAGTTTCTTTTCAGTCTCGTTTTCCGGTCCAATTTTTTCAAGTCCGTCCTTGAAGAGGCGTATACACTCAGTATCCGTAACGCAATAGGTACTAGAGTTCAACACAAAGACCACAGGAACCTCGTCTCTAAGATTCCCGGGGATGCCATAAGTATCGGAAAGGTCCTGGAAGAGCCTCAGGTTCTCGACTGCGTTGATTCTTCTGACGTCATATTCTCCATAAATGCCATTCATCTTGAAGAATGTCTCGAGATTTGAACAGTGGGGGCAGCTCGGGGCATAAAAAAAGTACAGTGTATGCTTTTGCGGAAGAGCTCCGGGTGCTGTCGCAACAGACAGCAGGATTAATAAAACAGGAAGTTTGTATAGGTCCATCTTATGACCGGGGGGACTGCATACCTATCCTGCCCTTAAGCTTTATCTCCCTGCCGTTCCTCACATGCTTCAATTTCGGCTTATCCCGCCTCTTGGCTGACAAGGCCAGTCTCCTCTTCCTTTGGGAAAGCCTCTGGGCCTCATTCCTTATCTTTTCACGCTTGGCGGAGTCCTTCTTGGACCCGGTCGAAGCATTGATTCCGGCGTAATATGTGAAGGGGTCTATCTTTAGGTTATAGCTCCTGTCCTGGGGCAGGTGCGTCCTTAGATGGGAGATTACCTGCTCGAAGCTCTGGTTGCTGAATTTCTTTGTTGCCATTGGCAAGTCAACCCGTCATGTAAAAACTCATTATGATAGTTTAAGGTCACAACATAAAAAATTTTTTAGAAAAAGGGTTTTCCTAGGGAATAGCAAAATATGTTTATGTCTAAAGAGGCTAGCGAGAAGATCCACAGACTGGACTGGCTGAGAAAGCTGTTTTTGGAACTGGACAGGCTAGCAAAGCCCATAATGGGGATAGAGGCTTGGGACGATGCGGTCTGTGTGGAATTTGGGGGGAAGAGATTGGTGGTCAGCTGCGACGGCCCATACAAGAAGAGGCTGGTTATGAAGAGCGCGCTCATCCATGCCTCCACCGATGTCGTCGTGAAGGGGGCAAGGCCACTGTTCGCATTGGACACCCTGACTGGAAGCGAAAAGGACATCCTGGAGATGGCAAAGAGCCTCAAGGGGCAGGCTATGGAGATGGGGATACCTATATTGGGGGGGAACACGATGATCGAGGATGTGGAGGCCAGGGCGAACATCTTTGTAGTCGGCGAGCTGATTACGGAAAAACCTATAAGAGACAGTGGGGGCGAGAAAGGCGATAGGCTTTTGATAGTAGGGGAGCCGCTCTGGGGCAGCCAAGCAGAGAGGTTTGCAAAGGCCAAACGATTGTTTGGAGTCTGGTTCAGGATCCTGGGGTCCGATGTCGGGATACACGCTTCAAAGGACGTAACCAAGGGAGGGCTAATTGCCACTGTGACGGAGATCGCGGAGAAAAGCGGTCTTGGTTATGAACTTGAGGGGGGGATACCTTATCATCTATCCAGAAATCTCGACAACTTCCTGATAAGTGCTGATGGAAAAAACGCCAAAAAGATTCTCGACATATGCGCTACAGACGGCCTGGATGCCAGGGTGATCGGAGGGTTAAGGTAGGGGGGGTCTGCTAGCTACCCTTTCTATTGCCCTTTCTTGATATTAAAAGCACCGCTAGGATACCTACGATGGCAAGCGCCACCATGATGGCCGCCTGCTCAAAAGTCCAGACTGAGGTCTTGCCAAAGATATTTTTGATGGGAGTGCTCAACGCGCCAAGGACAAGACCCAGCAGGAAGTAGAGGGTTTTGCATCTGTCTTTCTTAAACAAGAAGACTATTAGCTTAGAGATAACGGCTGCGCCGGCCATTGCCCCGGCCACAAAGGCCAGTATATAAATGAAACGCCCACCCATGTCGTTCAGCGCACCTATCATGAATCCATATAGGCCAAGAACCAACAATACGAATGCGCCGGATATGCCGGGGAGGAACATGGCGCTTATGGCCAGGAACCCGCCGAGGAAAACATAGGGCAAAGTAGGCTCCGCAGACACCTCCGGGATAAATACGGTCGCAAAGCCGAGGGCGAAACCCAAGACCCCGAAAGTCATATTCCTTAGATCATGCTTCTCTATACGGTCGAATATGATCTTTGAAGAAGCCAGAATCAAGCCCACAAAGAAAGATATCGTGTATGCGAAGTAGTAATCCAAAAGGAATTTGATTAACTTTGACCCGAGCAGTATGGATGTAAGGATCCCGAGAAGCAAGATGGCCAGGAATGGAACGTCCAATCCCCTCATGTCATCTTTAAGCCCTTCGAAGGTTGTTTTCTTCCTTAGAGTCAGATACTTGATCAGATCCCCACCAAGATAAGCCAAAACGTTGTGGACTGCATTAATCAGCCTTATGTAGATGCCGGTTATAAAGGCGATAGTGCCGCCAGAAATCCCCGGTATCAAATCACAGACGCCCATCAATAGGCCTCTGATGAATATTTTGATGCTGTCCATTTGTAGTTTTTGAGTAAGAGATAGACATCTCCTGTTTAAAAGGACAAAAAGAACTGCAGGTTGACCGGTATGAAAAAGGGCTAGCTAACCCAGCTCCATATCGCTATCTCATAGACGGAGGGTATCTGCCCGGGGGCAAGTCGCCTGCTCTCCGTATGTTTCACCAAGTTCTCAAGCTTCTGCTGGGCCTTGCATATCTTCTCAAGCTCGCCGTCATTGCACCTTGGTTTTTGGGTCTCTAGAACGGATAATGTCTTTTTTACCAAGAGAATCTTGTTTTCCAGTCTGTCGGGCCTCTGCATCTGCTTATTTAGCTCGGCCAAATCAGCTGAAAACTCGGTTTTTATCACTGTTGCCTCTGGGATCCTACATGGTTTTTCCCCCTCCTCCATAGTCGTTGACTCCTTAGGTTTGTTGAAATTAGGGGAAGAATACAGATTAATCAATTTTGGCAGCACGTCCTCGAAATTCTTCAGTGTCACAACAAAACCTGACATAAGGTCTATAATCTGCAATGAATCGACTGAATTGCTGACCAGTACGGGCCTGGACAAGAACTCCTTGCCAAGAGACATGGCTATCCGGTCGCTTTTCGCACCCAGGAACTTGCCTAGGGTGGTAGTCTCAACTTGTATGTCACTATTCTCCTTGAGCTTGGCCACTAGCTCATGAATATTTTGGAATTGCATTCTCTTCGGTTTTGGGCTTTAATAGTGGAGAATTAGAAGGTGATTATATAAAAACCATCTGTGGGGCTAGAGTTAATGAAAAAAGAGGTTTACCTGCTACTCGCTGGAAGGCTCCCTGAAGGAGTCCAAGTTTATGCGCAAAAGATCCCCGGTAAAAGAGTCGTAGGTCGATATGTGGACGGGTATGCAGCCTAGGAAAGGCTTGTCGCCGGGTCTTACGAACTCGGTCCTTGTTATTCTCTTATCCTTGAGGTGGTAGACTACATCCATGGGGACCCCAGGCTGAGGCCTTGTGCCGTCTGGGAGAAGGGGCCGGGTAAGGAAGCCGTACCTGGCACCAGAGGTCCCGCCCCCGGTTATGTGCAATGCGTTCCCACCGGTCACATGAGAGCGTGGGGCCTCATGTACCCTATCCAACAATCTCCTAGGCAGCTTTCTCGAATCTCTATGTCTGGGCATTCTGTATTAGATTTATAGACTAAACTTAAAAATATGCTTTTACGATGACTTATGAGCTTATAAAAAGACTAGAGGAAGCGGTAAGAAACCGGTGTGATGTGGATAAAGTGGGCATAATCTTCTCCGGCGGCATAGACTCCTCCCTGATCGCTGTCCTGGCATCAAGGTCTGCAGACTTGGTCGCGTATTCTGTCGGTACTGAAACCGCGCCAGATCTAGAGCTGCTCAAGAAGACCAGGAAGTACTTCAACTTCGAGATAAAGACAACCAATGTTTCCGAACGGGATGTGGAAGATAACGTGGGGGACGTTCTTAAGGCTATTGGAGAACCGAGCCCGGTACGGGTCGGGGCCACATTACCCCCTTTTCTCGCGTCCAAGGCTGCGCGCGCAGACGGGGTGGACATCATGCTGAGCGGCCAGGGCGCTGACGAGCTCTTTGGGGGCTATTGGCGATACCTGCCTGTAGTGCATGACAAGGGTTATGATGAACTGGGAAAACTTCTGAAAAAGGACACGGCAGAGCTGAAGGACAGACTCATAAAGTCTGATATCGCCGCCTGCAAAATCAACCTGATAGAGCTGAGGACGCCATTCTTAGATGATGGTTTTATCGATTTTGCACTGAAGATCCCTGCAGAGGACAAGATAAAGACGCTGAAGGAGCGACCAAGTCTTCCGGAAGGCGCCGTAGACGAGTACGGGGGCGGGTTGTATATACGGAAGTATGCACTCAAAAAGGCGGCTGAAGGGGAGTTGCCGGCGGAGGTTGTTTGGAGATCCAAAAAGGCGGCCCAGTATGGTAGTGGCGTGCACAAACTCCTGGACAAGATGGCGCGCAAGAGAGGGTTTAAGGAAAAGGCAAAAAAGGCAAATCGGAACGATTATCTGACTATGTTTTTAGAGGATGAATTCTCTAAATTATCAAAATGATTGATCAGGACGAGATCCTCAGACAGGGGAAGAGGATAATAGATGAATTCTCGGAAAAGCTGAAGGACGTCCCAGACACAGAGGAGACCCATTATGTGATGGACCTGAAGAATGTTACAATGGCAGATTCCAAAGGTGACTGCCCCCCAGCTTTTAGAGACAAATTCAGGAAGCTTGCGCCCAGGTGGGAAGACGGCTACGTGAAGTGCGAAAAAAAGACTTGATATGGAGATCACCGAAAGTTTGGAGGGGAAGCTGGAGAAAATCGGCGATAACAGATTCAATGCTTTCATACAACTGGATCCCGAAGGCGCGCGCAAAAGGGCAGAGGAGATTGACAGGGGTATGAAGGATAAAAAGGCCGGGAAACTGGCCGGGATGACAATAGCGATAAAATCCAATATATGTGTGGATGGGCTAAGGGCGACCTGCGCCTCGAAGACTCTTGACAATTATGTGGCACCTTATGACGCACATGTCATCGGGAGGATAAAGGCCGAGGGCGGCATTATTGTGGGCATGGCCAATATGGACGAGTTCGCCTGCGGGGCCAGCGGAGAGACCTCTTATTACGGTCCTACCGACAATCCATCTGCCCCGGGCAGAGTGCCGGGGGGCTCCTCGTCAGGGAGTGCTGCTGCTGTAGCGGCAGGTTTTACAGATCTCGGCCTAGGCAGCGACACTGGCGGGTCCATAAGGAACCCTTCATCACATTGCGGGGTAGTGGGATTCAAGCCCACATACGGCCTAGTCTCAAGATACGGCCTGATAGACATGGCGATGAGCCTAGACCAGATAGGACCCATTGCACGCACTGTCAAGGATGCAGCATTGCTACTCGATGTCATAGCTGGCTACGACCATCGTGATGCCACTTCCTTAAACCTGGAGAAGACTGATTTCTCAAAGAACCTTGACACAAATCTCAAAGGCAAAAAGATTGGTTATGCAAAAGAGTTCGATGAATTGATTACAGACGAGGGAATAAGGAATGTGACGCAAAACGCCATAGACAAACTGGGATCGGCAGGAGCAGAGGTGAGGGAGGTCACACTGCCAAGCCTCGACAAGGCCATAGCCACCTACTACCTTAACGTTTACGTGGAATTCTTCTCAGCCACAAGGAAGTATGATGGGCGGAGATACGGCCACAAGATTGAAAACGTCTGCGGCGAGGAGGTCCTAAGGAGGATCCTGTTGGGAAGCTATATAAGCCAAAAAGAATACCAGGGGAGATTCTACAGAAGGGGTTTGCAGGCCAGGTCAGTCATAAGAAATGAGCTTATGCGCGCGCTTAGGGATGTGGATGTCCTGGTGTCGCCCGCAGTCCCAAAGCTCCCGCATAAGATAGGGGTTAGGATAGAGGATCCAATGGTCATGTATGCATATGACGCCTTCACGATCCCCGCCAACTTGGCAGGTGTGCCGGCAGGCGTTGTACCTGCAGGCAAGACCGATGGTATCCCTAAAGGACTGCAGGTGATCGGCAAGCCTCTAGAGGACCAAAAGGTATTGGATGTGATGGCCGGATTCGAGAAAATCGACTCCTAGACTGGCTTACTTTGACGTGGCCCTATCGGGGCATTCAGTCGTCCCCCACGACGCTCTTAAGCCTTTCTATGCCCCCAAACTTCCTGATGACCTTAACAACAGCCGGGGGGATCAGCCCCTCCCAACCAAGGCCCTGGAGCATTCTTTTTCTTATTTCAGTCCCGGAGTACTTGACCCTGTCAAAGAGCGGCTGCTGCCTGACTTTATAGCCCGCCTCCTTGAACAAGCGTGTGGCCAAAGGGTTCCTAGTGTAGACTACATCAAACTCGGGGCATATTGACGCGACATGGGAGACCCAGACTGAGTTGTTATGAATATCGGGTATGGGTATGATCAAATACTTATGCATCGGTATCTTTTCTTCGTTCAAGGCCTCCGAGATCATAGTGAGCCGCTCACCAGCTGTGAAAGGGTTCTCACCAGTATGGCTATACTGCGCGCTGCCTATGCCTATTATAAGCTGGTCACATTCCTCCAAGATCTTCTTGACCACCCCCAGATGGCCCAGATGGAACGGCTGGTACCGCCCGATAAGAAGCCCGACAGTCATTTTATTTAGGTTTTTTAGGTCTAATTATCAACTTTGTGGTAAAAAAAGATGGATATACCGAGGTCTCACCCCCGGTACGAATCCCTGATGCAGAGGCATAGGATAGAGGAGGGGGTGAAGCAGGGATACGTAACCCTGACGGGGATGATCGCCCAAGGCAGGGGAGAATGCTTTGACTACCTGTTGGGGGAAAGGACGAGCGAATGGGCAAAGGAGGCGGAGAGGATGGCTGTGGCGCTCCTGCTCCAGGCCAAGAACCCCGTGATATCAATAAATGGCAACGTCGCCGCACTCTGCGCGCAGGAGACAGTGGACCTTGTGAAATCCCTTAAAGCCAAAATCGAGGTCAACCTCTTTTACTGGACAAGGGAAAGGGAGAAGAAGATAAAGGCCATACTAACCGAGAAGGGTGCCGATGAAGTCTTCGGGACTGATGACGGATACAGGGTCAAAATACCGGACATAAGCTCAAGGAGGGGCCTAGTGGACAAAAGAGGCATCTATGCTTCAGACGTGGTTTTAGTCCCGCTTGAGGACGGTGACAGGACTGAGATGTTGGTCGCTATGGGCAAAAAGGTCATAGCAATAGACCTAAACCCCTTATCAAGAACATCGAGGAAGGCTACAGTCTCCATAGTGGACAATGTGGCTCGGGCAATCCCAAACATGATTGGGCTTGTTGCAGAGCTAAAAGAAAAACGGGAGGAGTGTTTGAGATTGGTAAGAAACTTTGAAAACAAAAGGGTGCTTGAGGGCAGCATCAAGCAGATAAAGCTCAACCTCGACGGCCTATCTTTCTAACATCTCGACTATGGTCTTCATCTCCGATATCGTCAATTGGCCCTCTGCGCTCTCCTTCCCCCTCTCTAATGCGGCATAGGTCAAAAAGCTGCCGGCGGTGCCAGCGAGTATCCTGCTGACCCTGCCCAGCTTGCCCATGGCGACGCCGATTACGGACTTCTCTTTGCTGCTGAATTCATTGACTACGGTCAGAAGTTGCATCACATCGGAAAAACTCTGGGGGGTAGTAGCTAATTTTGCGATATCGGCGCCTGCGGCAAACTCGTTCTTGACTACATCGTCCAGCTTATCCCTTGGGGGGGTGGACTTGAAATCGTGGAAGGACACTATCATTTTTGTTCTATTGGATTTACATGCTTTTGACACCTCGTATCTCCAGCCTATGTCGGTGCTGATCTCCAGATCGATATAATCCGCGCCAAAGCTCATGGCAGTCAAAAGATGGCCTACTCTTGTGCTCTCATCGCCCTTGAAGAATCCGCCCTCCCGGGTCGGCCTGAGGGTCGCTATCTTAGGTATGTCCACACCATCAAAAAGCTCGCCAATCTTGGTCTCATCCAGTGCGCCAAGATAGTCCATCCTTATCTCCACTATATCAGCACCTAATTCCTTAGCTCTCTTCAAGGATGCTACCGCATCGTCAATATTGGCCTCGATTATGGGCACACAAATCTTTACCATTTTCACCTCTCGTCTATACTCTCCTTCACTTTCATTCCAAAATGCCTTCCTTCGTCCTCCACATAGACCAGTACCTCGTCGCCCCTCTTAAGGCCGGCTATGGAAACTGGTTTATGATTAGGATTGACAAGCCTGATGGTCTCGGCATTTTGTAGTATGGTTTTGACTGTCCTACCGTCTACATTGGCCTCGACAAGCATGAGTGGCCTTTTCTCTATCTTCACTCGCCCAACGACCAGGACCCTAGTTTTGCCTTCCGCAGATACGGCCAGTATGTCGTCCCCTGAACCAAGCTCGCTCAGGTACTTGGTTTTACCATCCGGCATCATAGTGTAGGCATGCACCGGTCCTGCATTTACCCTGAAGGGTCTTGCGGCGACATATTTGCTCTCTACAGTTTCGCTATGGACCAAGAACAGAGCATTGCTCTGGGATCCCACGAGCATGCCTTCGCCCATGTTGAAGATGGAACATGTATCCACGCAGACCCTATCGCCCATACCGACGGGTTTCAAATCGGTTATCTTGGCTTTCCTTAGCCTTAGGTGCTGGGATGACTTTGCCTCTATAGCCTCCTTGAGCTTGGATATGTCAGTAAGCTTGCCCTTGAAGAGCACGCCATCGACACCAATCTCCAGGGTCTCCAGCGCCAACTCGGCCTCCGGTATAGAGGAGACCTCTGCAATTAGTTTCGACTTTTTCTTATGGACCCCAGCTATAAGGTTCTCAAGTGGGATGACCTTCCAGTCCGTTGTGGAAACAAGGACGAAATCCGAATGATCAGCCGCTGCCATGGCAGCTTTCTCATCATCCTTGCTCGCAATCCTTGTTCGGATGGCCGTCTTCTCATTTTTTGAGGGTTTTTCCGTCATTACCACATCAGAATCCCGGTCAGGGGATATGATCGGGATATGGCCCAGCTCCCTCACCTTCGCAGCCTCGCCAAGGTTAACCAGGACGCCGTCCGCACCAGATTCCAGAGCGGTGGTTACCCTCTTCTTGCGTGTTTCCCATGATTCGTTGCCATCGGCAGCAACCCAGAATAACTTCGACATTTTTAAGAAATGGCGGGTGTACAGAAGCTTGTTTCAGTTATTTAAAGTTTGGAGAATAAAAAACCTTATTTCAGGTATTTCATCGATTCTTCCACTGTTTTGTTCTTGTGGACTATGGCATTGACCGCTGCGACCATCTTTGAGGGGTCATCAGCCTGGAAAACGTTCCTCCCCATGGCCACACCAGCACCGCCGGCCTCTAAGCTGTCCTTGACCGTCTGGAGGACGCCCCTTATGTCTTTGGCCTTCTCGCCCCCGGCTATCACCACGGGTACCCTGCCGGCCCCTCTTACCACTTCCCTGAAGGTCTTCTTATCGCCTGTGTAATTGGTCTTTATTATGTCCGCACCGAGCTCCACCCCTATCCTGGCGGCGAGCTTGACCACCTCGACGTCGTACGGGTCCTTGATATCATGACCCCTCGGGTACATCATCGCCAGCAAGGGCATGCCCCACTCGTCAGCGGCCTCGGCCACCATGCCAAGGTCCTGGAGCATCTCCGCTTCGGTATCCGAACCAACGTTAATGTGTATTGAGACTGCGTCAGCGCCCAATTTAACCGCCTGTTCCACAGTTGTGACAATCCTCTTCGCATTAGGGTCCGGACCTTTTGATGTAGAGCCCGACAGATGGACTATAAGGCCTACGTCCCCCCCGTAGCCCCTATGGCCGCTGCCCACCATCCCCTTGTGCATCAGGACCGCATCAGCGCCTCCCTTGACTACGGCGTCGACTGCCTCGGCCATGTCCTCGAGCCCTGGTATGGGGCCCACAGTTATGCCATGGTCCATCGGGATTATGATGGTCCTCCCATCCCTGCGGTTCAGGATCCGCTCCATGCGGATCTGTTTGCCAGAAATCATTTTGATTGCCGTATATTTTTAAGTTTGGGAATAAAAAAGAAGAACGCCTCTCTGGATAGATGGAATTCGGGGTTTTTTGGTTTTTTTGGATATCATATGGAAAATATGCGAAAGGGCACTATCT
Source organism: Candidatus Altarchaeota archaeon (assembly GCA_016935655.1). The sequence goes on from JAFGQM010000038.1 coordinate 11,344, forward strand.
TCCATAAATTTTTATATATCACGCCTATAAATCCCTGATAGGAGTATCTGCGAGGGGGAAAAATGATAAAAGTCGGGGTAAATGGCTACGGGACTATCGGAAAGCGTGTAGCATACGCGGTATCGAAGCAGAAGGACATGGAGCTTATTGGCGTGACCAAGACCAGCGCCAATTTCGAAGCGATGGAATGCGTGAACAAGGGAATTGACCTTTACGCCGCCGTGGAGGAGAGGATCCCGGATTTTGAGAAGAAGGGCATAAAGCTGGCTGGAAGGGCGGACGAACTCTTCGATAAGGTCGATCTGGTTGTGGACTGCACCCCTGGCAAGGAGCCGGAAATGGCCCAAAGCTACAAGAGCACCTACAAGGAGAAGGGCCTGAAGGCCATCTTCCAGGGCGGCGAGCCGCATGAATTAACAGGTTTTTCATTCAACGCTCTCTGGAGCTATGACGAGGCAAAGGGCAAGCAGTTTGCAAGGGTGGTTTCCTGTAATACCACCGGCCTCTGCAGGTCCATCTGGGCCGTTTCCCAGGTCTCCAAAATCGAAAGGATAGATGCGGTTATGGTCAGGAGGACCGCGGACCCAGGCAACTCGAAGAGCGGGCCTGTGAATGCCATAGTCCCCGAGGTGAAGGTGCCATCCCACCACGGGCCGGACGTTCAAAGCGTGATAGGGCCCCAGTTCAATATAAACACAATGGCTGTGAAGGTCCCTACCACGATAATGCACGAGCACAACTTGATGATGCATCTTGCCGACACAGTGACGGAAGACAGGATCATCAAATCCATGAAAGACACACCCCGGATAGTCCTGGTGAAGACCAAGGACGGCTTCAAGAGCACTGCAGAGGTCATGGAATATGCGCGCGACCTTGGAAGGCCCTGGAGCGACCTTTATGAGATAGCAGTCTGGGAGGATTCGATCCACATAAAGGACGGTGTCCTCTATTTCTGCCAGGCGGTGCACCAGGAGAGCGACGTGATACCCGAGGAGATTGACTGCATAAGGGCGATGCTAGGCAGCATGAAGAAGGGGCAGAGCATGAAGGAGACCGACAAAACCCTGGGCGTTGTCGGCTGATGGCCCACGAGAACGCGAAAAGGTTTTTCCAATTGAAACCGGTAAATTAGACGGTGATGAAACTAACACCAGTCACTGAGCTCTGCGATGATGAGACGGGTAGCTACTGAATGGGTGTAGCGCCCAGATTTTTCTAAGACTAACCAAACCCTGGGGTGGACACAAAACAATATTTCCGTATGCTCGATAGCATGGTCGAGGAGCAGTATAAAATCGCTGGCAATGCTAGAAGCAAGAATCTCGACCCGAACAATTCTGTGGAAGCCCTGCCTACAAGAGACCTGGCGGAGAGGGTGGAGGGTCTAGTCGGCCCGAAGTACATTGCAGATGAGATAAAAAAAGCCCAAGAGGAGGGTCTAGGCAGGGAGAAGATTGTAGAAAGGATCATAGATTGGATCCTAAAGGGCACATATCTGAAGGACACCAGCAGGGGGGAGAGGATCGAGCAGGCCCTGAGGACCGCACTCGCGATTTTGACGGAAGGTGTCGTATCGGCCCCCCTGGAGGGGATCTCCAAAGTCACAATAGAAAAAAACCCGGACGGGAGCAATTACCTCGCCATCTACTTTGCTGGGCCCATAAGAGGCGCTGGCGGTACGGCTGCCGCGCTTAGTGTCCTGTTGGGCGACTATATCCGGAGAAAAGAGGGGATACAAAACTACAGACCCACATCCACAGAGATAGAAAGATATAAAGAGGAGATAAAGATCTACCACCGGAGGATAGTGCGCCTGCAGTATATGCCGACCGACGAGGAAATCGAGACTATAGTCAAGAACACACCGGTCTGCATAGACGGGGACCCGACAGAGGATATGGAGGTGGATATATACAAGGGCTTGGAGAGGGTGGCCACCAACAGGATAAGGGGCGGGATATGCTTAGTAATAGGCGAGGGGCTCGCCCAGAAATACAAAAAAGTTGTGAAATTCGCTGAAAAGATAAATCTGGAGGGCTGGAATTGGCTGAAGGACATCAAGAAGGTGGAGACTGTTCAAAAGAAAGAAGAGGTTAGGGAGATAAGGGCGAACAAAAAATTCTTGGAGGATATCATAGCCGGCAGACCCATATTCGCATACCCCTCGACACCCGGGGGGTTCAGACTGCGGTATGGGAGAAGCAATATGTGCGGCATAGCCTCAAAAGCCCTGAGTCCTGCGACAATGGAGATCCTGGAGGAGTTCCCGGTCACAGGCACGCAGTTGAGGATTGAGCGCCCGGGGAAGGGGATGATAGCAGTCCCCTGCCAAGAAATAGAAGGCCCTATAGTCAAGGACAGGTCAGGGAATGTGATGAGGATAAATACCGTGGAGGAGGCAAAGGGGATAAGGCCACAACTCGAGGAGATACTCTTCCTGGGGGATATCCTTATCCCCTATGGGGACTTCCTAAACTCGAATGAGATCCTGCCGCCGTCGGGATATGTGGAGGAATGGTGGATCCAGGACTATGAAAAAGGCACTGGAGCGAAGCCCCCGGGGGGGATAAACGGGAAAGAGGCTGTTGAGCTAGCCAGGGAAAAAAAAGTCCCCTTGCACCCGAAGTACACCTACCCTTGGCATGACATAAACCTCGCACAAACCAAAAAACTGGTCAACTGGTTCAGGGGCTCAGTCATCGAATTCGACTTTGAAAGGAATCTCCTGAGGGTAAAGAACAACGACTCGGAGAGCAAGAGGGTTCTCGAACTGTTGGGCATACCGCACTCGGTAGACGAGGAGGGTGAGACTATCACCCTGGAGGACCACGCCCTGCCCATGCTGACATCTCTGGGCCTATCGAAGAAGGACAGTTTAGACTTTGAGAGGTTTGACAAGGTTGTCGAAGGGCAGAGTGATGAGGAGAACGGGCTCGAGATTGTAAAGTTGTTGTCGCCCATAAAGGTCAATAGGAAGGTAGGCGCTTACATAGGCGCAAGGATGGGAAGGCCAGAAAAGGCAAAGGAAAGGAAGATGGAACCTGCGCCCCACTCCCTATTCCCAGTCGGGGAGTACGGGGGAAGGACCAGGAGCATAATTTCTGCGGCCAACAACAACCTAGTGCAGGTTGAGATAGTCAGGAGAAAATGCCCGAATTGCAAGAAGATAACGCATCTGTCAAAATGCAGCGAATGCGGGGTGAGCACCTATGTGGAGTACAAATGCGATTGTGGCACCTATGGCAAAAGCCCGAATTGTGAAAGGTGCAAAAAGACAAGGATTGCTTATGAGGAGAGGGAACTACCAGTAAAATCAGCTCTCGAAGCTGCTGTAAAAAAGACGAAAATAAGGCCCTCAAAGGACCTCAAAGGGGTGAAGGGTATGACATCCTCCATAAAAATGCCCGAGCCACTAGAGAAGGGGATACTCAGGGCCGAACATGACGTTTTTGTATTCAAGGACGGGACGGTAAGGTATGATGGGACTGACATACCCACTACGCACTTCAGGCCAAAAGACGTAGGCGTTTCTATAGAGAGACTCAAGGAGCTCGGATACGGGAAGGATATCCGGGGGGAGGTGTTAGAAAGCGCCGAGCAAATCCTGGCCCTAAGGGTACAGGACATAATAATACCCGAAGAGGGCTCTCAATACATAACCAATATCTGTAAGTTTATAGATGACGTGTTGGTGAAGTTCTATGAGCTAGAGCCGTTTTATAAGATTGAAAAAAAGACTGACCTCGTAGGGCATCTTATAGTGGGTCTTGCGCCACACACCTCGGCAGCTATTCTTGGGAGGATAGTGGGCTTTGCGAATGTACGCGGCATACTCGCCCACCCCTTCTGGCATGCAGCGAAGAGAAGGAACTGTGACGGCGATGAGGACTCGATTATGATGCTCCTGGATGTCCTGCTCAACTTCTCACACGCTTACCTGCCGGAAAAACGGGGCGGGAGGATGGATGCGCCGCTGGTCGTCAATACGAATCTCAACCCCCGGGAGATAGACAGCGAAGCGCATTGCATGGAGATGGTCACTACATACCCTATCTCATTTTATCAAAAAACACAAAAACTGCCCTCACCAAAGGAGATGGGGATAGAGATTGTCGAGGACAAACTGGATAGCAATCCTTTTGAAATCCCGTTCACACACTTCTCCACTTGGTCTGGCGTCCCGAATATATCGCGATATGTACAACTCGGGGACATGCGTGAGAAGGCTCTGTCTGAGCTAAAGCTCTGTGACAAGATAAGGGCGGTAGATGCTAATGATGTGGCAAAGCGGCTCATAGACTCCCACCTGATCAGGGACAGCTATGGTAACCTAAGGGCCTTTGCCCGCCAGAAATTTAGGTGCGTAAAGTGCAATAGGAAATACAGGAGAGTGCCTCTCATAGGCAAATGTGACAAATGCGGGGGGAAGGTCATATTGACGGTGTCCAAAGGAACCATTGAGAAATACGTCCAGCTTACTGATGAGGTGGTGAAAGAGTATGTCCACTCCGAGTATATAAAACAGCGGATGGTCCTCCTCAAAAAGGAAATTGAATCAGTCTTTGAGAACGACAAGGTGAAACAATATGCACTCAGCGACTTCGCCTAAGACGAACAAATTCGTAGTAAGGGGGCTAAAGAAGTCCCTGGCGCTCACAAGAATAAAAATCGGTCTTGCGAAAGACTTTGGTACAGAATCCATAGGTTTTGAAAATAGGCCCCTTGAGTTATCATTGCTTTTCTCGGGGAGGCGCGTCGAGACTATCGGGCAGGCAGTCGAGCAATTAAGTTTCCTGAAAGGCAACCTGGATCTGAACAATGACCAAAACATCGCAGAGACCGTTATCCAGCTCATGGAAATCATAGAGGGGGTAAAGCAAGAATTCGAGCCCAGAAAGGAGCCATATTGGGGGTATATAGACCAAAAGAAAGCCGAGACGTTAGAACAAATGAAAAAACGGCAGGCTGCAGTCCTGCTGTTCTCTGGCCCAGTACCAGATTCCTTAAATTTCTATGTGGGTGGGAGGCCGCCTAGCGGCGCGATACCACTCGGAGAAAGCCCGTCTGCCGTTGTCTTCTTTGCACAGTACGCGTTCAAATCTGGTCTTTTTTCCAGGGGCAAAAGACTGGATAAAACAAAATCCGTTTTGGGGCACAAAACCGTTCTCATGGACGCAGTCCACTTCGCACTAGGACAGTTGGGTGCCGAAACCGTAGACGACTCAGATGGCCCTGATTTTTAAGTCCGGACTTCCAAACTTTTGGATATCCTCTCTCGTGATGGCTCTCTTCGATGATATGCTAAAGGGTGATGAATCTTTGTTCAAGGACGAGGGCAGTCTTGACTTTGACTATCTTCCAGTACTTTTGCCATACAGAGAGAGCCAGCAGGGATATATCGCCGAAACCATAAAGCCCCTAGTCAAAGGCAGGCAGGGGAAATCCCTGTTCATCCATGGGGCACCCGGCATAGGGAAGACTTCATGCGTCAGATTCGTATTCAGGGAACTGAGGGAGACAACGGACAAGGTCATGCCCATCTATGTGAACTGCTGGAAGAAGGGGACCAGTAATGCGGTCTTCACAGAGATTGCAAACCAGCTGGGGGAGGTGGGCGTGCATTACAAGACCAATGAGGAACTGCTGGCAAAGATAGAGAAGGGGGTTGGTAGGTACTCCGGGATTGTGGTAGCATTCGACGAGATTGACAAGGCCAAGGACTATGATTTCCTATACCAAACATTCGAAAACTGCAAAAACCTCAGCATGTTCCTAATAACAAACAACTCGGGTTTTTTGGCGAATATAGACCCAAGGGTAAGGTCAAGGCTCATCTTGGAGGAGATCAAATTCGAGCCATACAAGAGGCATGAGACGGAGGGCATTCTGAGGGAGAGAATGGAAATGGCCTTCGTGCCCCGCATATGGGGCGAAGAGGCCTTTGAACTAATTGTGGAAAAAGCGCATAATGCAGGCGATATAAGGATAGGGCTGTTCCTTCTTAGGGAAAGCGGCAGAGAGGCCGAATCTGCAGGTTCGAAGAAGATAAAGGTTGAACATGCCATGAAGGCGATACAAAAGCTTGTGGACTTTCGTATCAACAACCTGGACGAACTGAACGGCCGGGAAAAACTGGTTTTCTCCATAATCAAAGAGGAGCAGGGAATTGAAACGGGGGCGATATTACAGAGGCTTAAGGAGAAGAGCATTGAAACCCCCGAGTCGACCCTACGAAGGATGCTACAAAAACTAGACAAGTCCGGATACATATTTCGGGAGGATGCTACCATAGGTGGCAAAGGGAAGACAATGAAGCATTATGTGGATGAGTGACGAGCCCGATATGGAAAAAGGAATTAGATACTACTTGTGGGTGGTAACAAGTCATATCTATGTTTTAATAAAAGAATTGCTCAACTTAAGCTAAAGTGGACAAGAGCAAACAATTTATTTTATGGTTTGACCAGCTCGGTATTGAAGATGTGCCGCTCGTTGGAGGAAAGAACGCGTCCCTAGGTGAGATGTACCGCAACCTGAACCCAAAGGGGGTAAACATACCAAACGGTTTTGCGATAACTGCGCATGCTTATCGTTATATCATAGAGAAGGCAAGCATCGGGGACAAGATAAAGGACATACTCAAGGACCTGGACACGAGGGACATAAAAAACCTACGGGAGAGGGGCGAAAAAGTCAGGCAGACCATACTCCAGGCTGAGATACCAAAAGACCTCAGGGACCAGATTGTGGAGGCGTACGCGCACCTTTGCAAACAGTATGGGGCGAATACGGATGTGGCAGTACGTTCCTCGGCAACTGCAGAGGACCTCCCTGACGCATCATTCGCAGGGCAGCAGGAGACCTATCTGAACATAAAGGGTGATTATGCAGTCTTGGACGCATGCAAAAAATGCATCGCCTCGTTGTTCACGGACAGGGCCATATCATACCGCGAAGACAAGCGTTTTGACCATTTCTCAATAGCACTCTCGGTAGGCATACAGAAGATGGTGCGAAGCGACAAAGCCTCTTCCGGGGTCATGTTCACAATAGACACTGAAAGCGGGTTCACGGACGTGGTCTTTGTGACCTCATCATATGGCCTAGGCGAAAACATAGTCCAGGGTGTTGTGAACCCGGACGAGTATTTTGTATTCAAGCCCACACTGAAGCAGGGGTTCAGGCCGATAATATACAAAAAGGTGGGGGGCAAGACCCTGCAGATGGTCTATGCGGAAGACGGGGCAAAGCATACCACGAAAAACGTGCAGGTCCCTGAAACCAGGCAGAAGGAGTTCTCACTTACTGACGATGAGGTGCTGACACTCGCAAGATGGGGCTGCATAATAGAGGACCACTACTCCGAAAAGGCGGGTCACTTCAAGCCCATGGACATGGAGTGGGCCAAGGACGGCGTAAACGGGCAGCTTTTCATAGTCCAGGCAAGACCGGAGACTGTCCAAAGCCAAAAGGACAAGAGCAAGATAGAGGAGTTTGTACTGAAAGAGGAGGGCGAGATACTGATAACAGGGGAAAGCGTTGGGGACAAGATAGGCTCAGGCAAGGTTGATGTAATCAAGAGCGTGCACGAGATAGACAGGTTTAAGGAAGGCGAAGTGCTTGTCACTGACATGACCGACCCGGACTGGGAGCCGATAATGAAGATCGCCGCAGCGATAGTCACAAACAGGGGCGGGCGCACATGTCACGCCGCGATAGTGAGCAGGGAACTGGGGATACCATGCGTCGTGGGGACTCTGAAAGGGACGGAGATCCTGAAGAACGGGCAAGAGATAACAGTCTGCTGCGCGCAGGGCGGGGAAGGTGTCGTCTACAAAGGAAAATTGAATTATGAAATCAAGAAAACGAACCTAGAATCGATACCAAAAACAAGAACGCAAATAATGATGAACGTGGGCAACCCCGAACAGGCCTTTGAGACCTCGTTCCTCCCAAATGAAGGTGTCGGCCTAGCAAGGGAAGAGTTCATCATAAACTCCTATATCAAGATCCACCCCATGGCCTTGCTGAATTACAAGGAAATCAAGAAAAAGGGGAAAAACAATGACGTAATTGAGCAGATAGACTCCCTGACATATGGCTACGGGGACAAGACCCAGTTCTTCATAGACAAACTTGCCCAGGGAATCGGGACCATAGCTGCCGCCTTCTACCCGAAGGATGTCATAATCAGGTTCAGTGACTTCAAGAGTAACGAATATGCTAACCTGATAGGCGGGCATCTGTTCGAGCCGCAGGAAAGCAACCCCATGATAGGCTGGAGGGGCGCATCAAGATACTACAGTAAGAACTATGAAGAGGCCTTCGCACTGGAATGCAAGGCCTTCAAAAAGGTGAGGGAAGAGTACGGATTGAAAAACCTAAAGATGATGGTGCCCTTCTGCAGGACCGTAGAAGAGGGGAAGAGCGTCCTCGGGGTGATGGAGAAGAACGGCTTGAGGAGGGGCGAGGACGGTCTAGAAGTCTACGTGATGTGCGAGATACCTTCAAACGTCATTCTTGCTGACCAGTTCTCCCAGATCTTCGATGGGTTCAGCATAGGCTCAAATGACCTGACCCAGCTGACCTTGGGCCTCGACAGGGATTCCGAACTAGTGAGCCATATATACGACGAGAGGAACGATGCTGTAAAGAGGCTGATAGCACAGGTGATAAAGGTCGCGAAAGAGAACAAAAGGAAGATAGGTATCTGCGGCCAGGCGCCATCGGACTTCCCAGACTTCGCGGAATTCCTCGTAGAGCAAGGCATTGATTCTATATCCTTGAATCCGGATACCGTCATAAAGACCCGACTAAGGATCGCCGAGAAAGAGAAACAGCTTAAATAGTTTAAACCCGTAATCTTGGATTATGAACCAAACCGAGAAGGAGGTAAATTGGGCCAGGAACGTATTGTACAGTTACGCCCCTCCTGCGGCCAGAAGCAGGGCAGCAGGCATACTAGCAAGGCATCCAGAGGCACTTGCCCCGGAGAGGAACCTCATCCACCAGGCTACTGCCGGGAGGGGTGTTAATCCCACCAGACTAGGCCAGGCTACGTATATCCTAGGCGAGGTCAGCAGGTCGTCAAGAACGCCTGCTTACCACCCGGCCAGGCTGCGCGCGCAGGGCATAGCCATGAGGCCCCAGACAAAGCGCATAGAGTTCAAAGAGCCTGAGAGGCTCGGAAAAGCATTACAGGCTGGGAAGCCAGCCCAGATGAAGCGGCCGACTGCGCGCGCCACATTCCAGTATTTCGCACGACCTAGGGTAAGACGCAGATAAGGATGCAGGACTATTTATGATAGATTATCCGCAACCAGGCTTACGTTTGACCATGGCGAATTGGTTAAGGGGCAAAAAATAAGAATAATCTGGGTTTGTGGGCATGATACGCGTAGCGTAACTTGAGTGGAAAGCAGGGGGAGAGAATTGAACTCTCCTAGATCGGTCTGCAGCCGATTGCATGGCCACTATGCTACCCCTGCATAGAGCATATTTAGCTCTATTGAAAATTTAAATGGTTACGGCATCCCCGTTCCTTAATAGGTGGATGTTGTCGTTGGCCTTGTACCCCTCTTCCTCGGCAAGCTCGAAGTAGGAGCCTATCATCCTGATGTCGCCATGGGCCGGGATTATATTCTCTGGCTGCAGCATTCGTATGAGCTTCCTGTGCTCCTCTTTTGAGGCGTGACCAGAGACGTGGACATCCTCGAATATCCTCACCCCCTGATGCTTCAGCTTGTCGACAATCTCGCTTTTATTGGCTATGTTGACGTCCGTAGGTATGGTCCTTGAGGAGAATATTACGGCGTCGCCCTTGGAAAAATTGAACTTCAGTTTTTTGTCGGCCAATCGCGAAAGCACAGAATCCGGCTCGCCCTGATGGCCGGTGACCAGGATGAAATACTCGTCCCTGTTCTTCTCATTGATTTTATCCAAGATATTGTCGAGGTTCTTTGGCACCACCAAGGTCCCCTCCGGCAGGTCCAACAGACCCAACTTCTCCCCCAGGGTGCAGTTGGGCAGATAGCTTGTGCCCAGAATCAGCACCTTCCGGCCCAGTTTGTGGGCCTCGGTAACAAGCGTTTGTATCCTCTCCAGATGCGTGGAGAATGTAGTAGCTACAATAAGCTTCTCGTTGTCGTGAGCGAAGCCTAGGACGTCCCTGACCTTGGCCCTAGCGACCTTCTCTGAAAGGCTCTTCCCGTCCTGCCCGACATCAAGGGACTCGACAATCAAGGACTTTACTCCGTCGCTGCCAAGCTGCTTTATCTTCTGGTAATCCACCTTCGCTATCTTTGAATGGTCATCGAATTTGAAATCACAGGCATAGATTATGTTCCCGCCAGAGGTGTTCAGAGCGACAAAGGAGGCCTGCGGTATGGAGTGGGTGACCTCAACGAACTCCACTGAAACCGATGGGTTTATCTGTATGGTCTCCTTGAAGTTCACATCGAATACCCTTCGATTATACGCCTTCCTGAGCCTTCTTTCTATCAGGCCGGAGGTGTATTTGGTCGAAAAAATCTGGCCGGAGAATGAATCGACGACCTTCTCAAGCGCGCCTATATGGTCTAAGTGACCATGGGAGACTAAAAAAGCGTCTATGTCACCCTTGATCCTGTTCAGATCAGGGATGGCTCCTATGTTTATCAAATCCTTGGTCTTTATCCTAGAGAAATCCTCTTTGGAACCCCCGTAGTATAATAAAAAGGAATCGATCCTTATGCCGCAGTCAAATGCCAGTTGGGCGCCATCAGACCTTACAACCGTCATGTTCCTGCCCACCCCCTCGTATCCGCCTAATGCTTGTATCTCCATTCTAATCTTTCTCCTCCATCCACTGGGCTACACGGCCCATGATCCTATAACTCTTCCTCTTGAGGCACTTGATATCCCTGGCGCCGATCAAGAACATGGTAATCTTGAATTCGTTTATAAACCCTTCCAGATACGCCTTGGCGCCAGCAACGCCCCCGGCATCCAGGGCCTTCAAGACCGGGAGTGCTATGCCGACGACATC
>JAFGQM010000039.1 GCA_016935655.1 Candidatus Altarchaeota archaeon
AAGCCGATATATATATACTCTCCATTACTGTTTTGCGGGTGGGTCTAAAATGGCAAAAAAATCACTGGTGGGTAGCGAAGCTCAATATCGTGCTACAATAGATTCGATGGGCGAGTTGATCCATGTCATAGACAGTGATTTCAAAATACTGCTCATAAACAAAGCTTTGGAAGGAGCTCTCAAAGACATGGGGCTAGAGAACGATGTGGTCGGCAAGAACCTTCTCAAAGCCTTTCCCTATCATCTGGACAAGGTCAGGGGCGAATATGAACAGGTGTTCAAGACCGGGAAAAAGCTGATTACCGAGGAGGTCACCCTTGTGGCCGGGAGGGGGGTGGTCACAGAGACAAGGAAGATTCCCGTGAAGGAGGGGAAGGATATAGTGGGCGTGGTGACGATAATCAGGGATATCACCGAGCGCAGGCTGGCCGAAGACAAGCTGAGGGAGAGTGCGGAGCGGTTTCGTTCCCTGGTTTTGAACTCATCAGACCTCATCATGGTGGTGGACCCCCAAGGGAAGATGACCTATGTGAGTCCTTCTGTGGAGCAGATGTACGAGTATGATTCCGAACAGCTTCTGGGCAGGAGCATTTTCGATTTCATACACCCTGAAGACCTTCGGGGGATCAGGGCGGACTTTGCTAAGGTTTTGAAGAAGAGGGGCGTCAGCGAGCCTGTGGAATGCCGGGCCAGGCAAGCGGACGGCTCCTGGGTCTACCTTGAATGCATATGCAACAACCTTCTCGACGACCCGGCTGTGCGGGGTGTGGTGATAAACTCACGCAACATAACCGCGCATAAGAACTCGGAGAACGAGCTTAGGAAGGAGCGGGACCTGGCACACAAGTACCTGGACGTCGCCAGCGTCATCATGATGGTCCTTGACACAAACGGGAACATCTCCCTGATGAACAGGAAGGGCTGCGAGATCCTCGGCTACACAGAGAAGGAGCTCTTGGGCAGAAACTGGTTTGACAACTTCGTCCCTGAGAAGGACAAGGCCAGGGTCAAGGAGGTCTTCAAGAAGCTGATGGCTGGGGAGAGAGATCTAGTGGAATACTACGAGACCCCCATCCTAACCAAGGACGGGAAGAAGAGGGTCATCGCATGGCACAATACGCTCCTCGAGGACGACGGGAAAATCACCGGCACTCTTAGTTCGGGGCTGGAGACAACTTAGAAAAGGTCCAGTCCCCCCCGGATATGGATGATCTCAGATTTTTAATCCTAAACTGCGTAAATAACCCATGCCTCAGATACTTGTTCTGGCGGGTTCGAAATCTGACGAGGAGATTGTCACTAAGGTGAAGGAAGTTCTTGATAACTCTAAGGCTTCTTATTCAGTGGAATTTGTTTCTGCCCACAGGGAGCCGGACAAGCTTGATCAAATAATAAAAAAATCTGCTGCGAAGGTTTTCATCTGTATTGCCGGATTGTCAGCAGCGCTCCCGGGTGTGGTCGCTTCAAAGACAGACAAGCCGGTCATAGGCGTTCCCGTTTCTTCTAAGTTGGGCGGGCTGGACGCTCTCTTGAGCATAGTCCAGATGCCGAAGGGTGTCCCGGTCGCATGCGTGGGCATAGATAACGGCCAGAATGCGGCTCATCTGGCGCTGAGGATTCTTGGGGTGGTAAAGTGAACGCCGAAGACTGCAAGGTAACGATAAGGCTCGAAGACAGGCCGGGTGAACTTTCAAAGATACTGGAGATCATAGCCAAGAACAACGGCAACCTCTTCTCTGTATCCCACCTGAGGGAGAGGAAGAAGGAGGGCTACCTGCCCGTATTGATACAGTTCCAGGCGGCAAAACAGGGCTTTGACGGGATAATCAGGGACCTGGAAAAGAACAACATAGAGGTCTACGACAAATCCATAGGCGGGCTTAAGGAAGAGAAGCTGAGCACTGATTTCATACTCATCGGCCATGTCATCGACACAGACCTTAAGGACACTATATACAAACTAAGCGCCGACGGGGCCATGATAAAAGCCTTAGATGTCGGTATCAAGAGCCTGAAAGATCCATCTTCAGTCTTTGTCCAGATAGCGGCCAAGGATCCGTCCTCGATGGCGAAGACCATGGCCAGTTTAAGGGATCTCTGCAAACAGAAGAAACTGATGCTGATAGAGGAGCTGCAAACATGAAGACAGTCAAGGTAGCCCTTCTGGGCTTTGGGGTCATAGGGAGGGGGTTCGCAGACCTACTCCTCAAGAAGCAGGATTTTCTAAGGAAAAAACATAATTTGGAGATCAAGGTAGTCGGGATAGGCGAATACAATGGTTGCCTTGTCAATGACAAAGGCGTGGACCTGAAGACTGCGCTGGACTTGAGAGAGAAGGGCCAATGGCTCGACAAGCATAAGGACTGGAAAAAAATAACGGGCAAGGAGCTTTTGGAAAAGACTGATGCAGAGGTCGCGGTGGAGGTCGTCCCGAGCAACATAAAGACGGGCGAGCCGGGTGCGGACCTCATAGAAGCCGCCCTTAAAAACGGCAGGCATGTGGTCAGCTCCGACAAGTGCGCCATGGCCCACAAGTTCACCAAGCTGAAGAAGCTCGCGGAAAGCAAGGATGTGCGACTCCTTTACGAGGCCTCGGCGGGAGGTGCCATGCCCCTGATGAGCCTTGCGCGCGAATGCCTGCAGATAGACGAGATAAAGAGCCTGCAGGGGATACTCAACGGCACTACGAATTATATCCTCACAAAGATGCAGAAGGGTGGGATGGACCTGCAGACTGCCCTGAGGGAGGCGCAGGAGCTGGGCTATGCGGAGGCCGACCCGACCTACGACATAGAGGGCATAGACGCCGCAGCCAAGCTCGTGATATTGGCCAATGACTTGATGGGCATGGAAAAGACTTACAATGACGTGGAGGTTAGCGGGATAACCCAAGTCACAAAGGAGGCGGTTGCCCTGGCAAAGAAGAACGGTTATTCAATCAAGCTTATCGCTGAGATCTCTGGCAGCTCCCTCTCAGTCAGGCCGAAGCTGGTCCCGGAGGGGCATCCACTGGACATAGACGGCAGCCTCAACGGCGTAATGTTCAAGACTGACGTGGCTAGGGATGTGACAATAATCGGTAGGGGCGCCGGCGGATTGGAAACGCAAAGTGCCATATACTCAGACCTTCTTAGGGTCTCCGCTATCGTTTGAGCTCTTGTTCTTATCAATACCCACTATCCTCTCCACTGCCGGAGTCCAGGCCTCTGAGAACTCCTGCATCCTTATGCTGTAATATTCCTTTCCCTCTACAATCCTTTTGTCGATGAGGCGCCTTCTTATAAGATCATCTAGGTTCTTCTGCGCCTGCTCTTTATCGGAACCTTTGAAGTACTTGCTGGCCACCACGTCATCCACGGTCACGGAGTCCTCGAGCTGTATGAATATATACAGTTGGCTCAGTTCCTGGGGCAGCATCATGAGGGCCCTGACCTGGTCCTTCAGAAGGCTGTTCTCCAGCCTCAGCTTCTCCATCTTGGCCCTTAGCTCGTTGTTCGCCTTCACCACTTGGTTATAGTCCGAGTTACCGAATAATCCCATTTTATGCACCGCTTTCTATTACTAGGCCGCTGTCCACATCCACAGCGACGCCATATTCCTGTGATACGAAGACTACATTGCCGCCGGTGGGGACAAGTTCTCTAGCTATGTGCTCCTCCTTGACGGCGTAGTCCTTAAAATTTAAACCTTCACCTTTAAAAGCGTCCTTCTTTTTCAGCGAGTTTATGGACTTTTCAATCCTTTTTGCATCGGTCTCGCCTATCAGGTCCACTACCTCAACCTGCTCCCTGAACCTGTCGACGAAGTTCCTCGGGAGGTTTTGTATCACGGGGAGGGCGCCAGGTGCACCTATTATCTTCCGGTTCTTGTCCAGCCCGTTCTTCCAAAGGGCTACCAGAGACGCGCCGCTCCTGTGGCCTTTTATCTCCTCGCCGCATATTACCAAGTACCTGATGCACGGATTTGATATAGTGTTGACTATTATCCTCTCAAGCCCTAGGTTCTCGGTCCTGACCTTCCCGAATTTGGCTATCTTGTCCCTGGGTACCTCTATGTCATCGGCCAGGGTCACGACTGCTATCGACTTCTTCGGGTCGCAGACTTCATACTCCCCCGGTTCTATCGGCCATTCCATAAGAATAAATTGGAGTTTCTAAGACTAAAAGCCGGATTCCTTAAAATGAGCAGAGGACATATTCCGTGGGCCAACACGTGCTGATTTTTATCCTAACAAACAATAATCTAAGAAACACCGACCTTTCGATGGCCAAAATCAAAAAGCCTGGATACATTGTCTCCATTCTACTGCTCTTCCTCACCCTCGGCTCTGTCTCAGCCGCCCTCACCCCTATCGCGCGCTGGGACGTGGTCCCGTATCAGAGGATAAATGCTGAGGAGACTTTAAACCTCGGGGTCGTGGCCTTCTCGAAGGAGGGAATCGACAGGGTCGAGTTCTACATCTCCGGACAGGGCTATCCTGGCCTGACTAAGATTGCCAATGAGATGACCCTAAACGAGCAGACCGGAGTTTGGGAGTATTGGGTTCCTCTCTCAGCCGATGAATTCACCTCTGACGGTGTTGTCACTGTAGAGGCAAGAGTCTATGGGAAGGATGAGGGAGTGAGGGATAAGAATTGGGTGGTTGAGGGAACTCTCGGACAGGGATATGGGCTCAAGTGCTGGACGGTCGAGATTCGTTCCAGCCCCACCAGCGCAAGATGGGAACACTATTGCAATATAACCAGCTCTGGGGAGTTCGACGAAAAGATGTATTACCGGAAACACTTGTTGTGGCATAAGCCTACAGTCGACTGGTGGAACGGCTTCTCAAGGACCATTATATACGCAGATAAGAACACTATCAAGGTTCTTGTGGATACTACCTACAGCTCACCGAATATGCCGAGTTACATGCCCTCAGAGGGCGATGAATTCGCCATTGTAGATGGCATGGGTCTAGACCCACTGGTACTGACTGTCAACCCGAAGGGGACCTTAACAAAGTCAGAGGCTTGGGTCACCTTAAGCGGTAGCGATGTAACTGGTGTGGTTAACAACCCGGCAAGGCCTTTTGCGAGTGTCATCACCGCAGTCAAGGCCATTGCAACGGCACAAGGGGGGGACGCTGGAGGTGGAGTTGTATACCTAGGCCCTGGAACTTATTCCTCACTCGTTGAGAATAGTAACAAAATAAGTGCAGCGGATGAATGGGTCCAAATCGTTGGTTCAGGTGCCGAAACCATAATTAAGAGACTCAACTCATTCAATTGCATTGAGAGACTCAAGATATCTGGACTGGTACTTAACAAGTCTGTTGGGAGCGGGGTTATCAGTTGTGGTGGCGCACTACCCGGAGGAATGAAAGTATGGTTTGACGATTCGCATCTAATCGGGCCAGGGCGGCAGGTTGAGACGTCAGTAGGAACTGCCGCAGAGATGGTCATAGCTGTGCATAACCAGTACTACACAAACTCAAGTTTTGAGGATCTGCGCTACCCTACGGGAGGAGCAATGCTAGCTCGGGGGGTAACTATGGCTCGCATCGGTTGCGATGCTTTCGTTAATGTGCCTCTTGTCGTCAATGCCAAGGTCGATGACCTGGGAATCCGGGACGTTCCCGACCCCGGCGATTGCCATCCCGATGCCTTCCAGCTGCACTGGGACAGTGCCAAAAGACAAAGCATAGGAAATGTTATAGCATACAATTATCGAGTCTACAACTCTACGTCTCAAAGCATTTTCGTGGCCGATTATCCCAACGATGATCGCAGCTTCGTCTTGGAGGGAGGCGCAATTGTAAATGCTTACGTAAACAGTACCCATTTCGGAATGTGGAGGTTGAATACAAATCACCTAGTCTTCTGGCACAATACCATCCTGGCCCCACAAACGGCGACCTATTTCTGGGAGAGCATAAAAAACTTCTCCATCGTGGGAAGTGTCTTCTCGAAAACCAGTGTTTTGGATTCTTCCATGGACCTGAGCGGTTCATACAGCAATCATTTCATAGCGGGCAGCACATACGGTGCGGATCCGAGTACTGGAGCAGCTAGTCTTGATTCAAAGGGCAGGCCCTTGCCCGGCTCCAAACTTATTGACCGCCTTTCAATCAAGCTGGTCCAAACTGATGCGGACGGGAAAGGGAGGGATGCAAAACCAGATGTTGGAGCCTTCGAATATGCCGACCCAGCTGCTGGCTGCACCAAATTTGTCGACCTGAACATAGCGAGCGCCTCGTGCACCACCTACGACCCTGTGACGAGGAGTTGTTCCGGCGGTACAAAACAGGCGTATAAGACCTTGGCAGTCGCATTAAGCGCGCAGCCTGGGGATATCGTCTGCGTGCGCGCAGGCACATATAACGAGCAGCTGAATCCTTCGGCATCCGGTACCGCGGCTTCGCCAATAACATTCAAGGCCTACCCGGGCGAGGGTTGCCAAGGCGAATATGGAGAACCGAAGACGAATTGCCAGGTGGTTCTCAGCGGTTCCAATGCAAGGATTTACATAAACCGGGATTACATAAACGTTGAGGGCTTCAAGGTGGTTTCCCCCTACCAGGGGTACAATTTAAATATCAGGGCAAACTACGTCAAGGTGATCGACTGCGATTTGGACGGCAATTTTGCCGAGATCAACAATTACCAGTCTGGCGGGGTATGCAACAATGTGAATATCGGCAGCTCACAGTATGTCGTGCTTGAGAATTGCGAGATACACAAAGCCGCTGATGATGGTGTCGGGCTTTACGACAGCAGTTATGTCTCCCTGATCGGCAACGTTATCCATGACTTGAAAGGCTGTGGAACGGACGGGGGTTGCGGTCCTTGTTACAACGGTCATAGCGACGGGATCGAGATGTGGAGCGATAGTAATATCAACATCTCTGGGAATCTTGTGTATGACGTCAAGAGCACTGCTCCATATATTCTCGGGGGCTGGCTGCCGGAACACTTATCCCATGACCTGAGCTTGACTAACAACATCTTCTATTCTCCTGAGACGGGCTTTGCCGCATACTTCACTCAGGTGGACGGGATGGAGGTCTATAACAATGTCTTCTGGGGCATAAACCAGGGTGGAGGCTACGGAGGTTTGGCCATAGGGCAGGAAGTAACGAACCTGGATATGTACAACAACATAATCTTGAACATCAATCTCATCCACATGGGCGCGACCTATGACCCCGTGAACCATAGAAGCGATTACAACCTTATAGGCGTGGACGCTCATCAGTTCCCCCTTAAGTCCAACGATGTTGTGGGTAATCCCCAGTTCAAGGACATCTTATTTGCCGGCGCCTACAAGACAAACCTCCTTCCGATCAACTTTTCATTACAATCTGAGAGCCCTGCGATCAACAGGGGTGTCGTTAGATCCGGGGTACCGGCAACAGACTACTTTGGTAACTCTAGAGTCGGCCTGCCCGACATCGGCGCGATAGAGCATCAGACCTCTGGTCCGGAGTGCTTCTCTGCAGCTGACTGTGCGGACAGGGTTTGCTATACAAAGGCATGTGTCTCAGGGCAGTGTGCCTACACGCTCTCTGTAGGTGCCGTCTGCAACGACAATGTCGACTGCACAGAGGACGACAAGTGCGACTCCTCAGGCGCCTGCCACGGTACGCCTAATAATGCCCTCTGCCCCGACCAGCCGGGATGCACAGGCAAGACATGTACTCTTACAGGCTGTGTCTATTCCGGCTGCCCGTGCAAGACCTCTCTGGCCACTTGGCAGAACGAGCCCTTTGCCGAGCAGACAGGTTCCTTCACTGTGACATTCGAAGCGACTCCAAAAGCCAATAATATTGACGGGGTAGTGGGCCTCTCCGATGGAGCGGGAACCTCGTATGCCAGCTTCGCGAACCTGGTGAGGTTCAACACGAACGGGTATATAGACATCAGGAACGCTGGCGACTACAATGCAGTAACATCTGTAAGCTACAATATGAACACGAAATACTACTTCAGGATGGAGGTGGACATACTCGCCAAGACATATAGCGTTTATGTCTGGACGGCCGGCGGCAACGAGCAGACATTGGCTGCGAACTACGCCTTCAGGACCGACCAGAGCTCTGTCACACGCCTGAACAACTGGGGCCTAATAGGTAATCCTGGCCCCTTGGAAATTTGCAACTTCAAGTTGGGTAGCGGATGTAGTGTAAACGCAGACTGCACCGACCAGAACCTCTGCACCTACGACCTCTGCAAGGACTCCGTTTGCGTCAACAACAACGCCAACCTGGATGGAGGCTCGACTGTGGGCCTGGGCGACATAATCCAGGTCATGGCCCACTGGGCGACTGCAGGACCGGGAGGGGACATTGACTCCAACGGGAACGTGGGGCTTAGCGACATAATCGCCATAATCGGCCTGTGGGCGAATACGTGCTGATTTTTAATCCCCCATCGACAAATATAAAGGTAAAATGAAGCGTGATGAGGTCATAGCTGCTCCTATTGTAGGCGGTCTTGTGGGCATTTTTGCATTTTTCATGCTTTACTCGCTTGCCGGGCTGGACCAGATAAAGGGGGACTTCCTCGGCGTGGATTTAGGCCTTTTCATAAGTGTTGCCGCAGCTATAATAGCTGCTGCCGTTCTCTTCGGCGAGCTGCTGGTCGATGCGCTGTCAAAGAAATGATGGTCTTATAGGCCAACTGGTTCTCTGAGAATCCTGCTTCATTCTTATACAAAAGAGGTGTGAACATGGCAAAGATATATCACGAGAAGGACGCAAGTCTGGATGCATTGAAGGGGAAGACCGTGGCCATAATAGGCTATGGCAACCAGGGTCATGCGCAGGCGCAGAACCTGAGGGACAGCGGGATAGACGTAGTAATAGGCCTGATAAAAGACCCCAGCTGGTCCGCGGCAGAAAAGGCAGGCTTCAAGGTCATGACGATCGAGGAGGCTGCAAAAGAGGGGGATATAATACACATATTGATCCCTGACGAGATACAGGCTGATGTTTATGAGAAGGGCATAAAACAGGGCTTGAAGGATGGGAAGGCGTTGTCCTTCTCGCATGGTTTCAACATAAGGTTCAAGCAGATAGTGCCACCCAAGAACGTGGACGTCTTCATGGTCGCTCCGAAGGGGCCGGGGAACCTGGTCAGGGAAACATACGCCCAGGGTTTTGGAGTGCCTGCTCTGATAGCGGTGGCGCAGAACTACACCGGCAAGGCCAAGGATGTCGCGTTGTCATTCGCGAAGGCGATTGGCGCCACGCGCGCAGGAGTGCTGGAAACGACCTTTGAGGAGGAGACGGAGACCGA
>JAFGQM010000040.1 GCA_016935655.1 Candidatus Altarchaeota archaeon
GATAGACATGAAGGAGCCCCCAAAGTTCGAGAGGGTGCAGATGCTTAGCAGGTCCAGGAACGAGAAGCCCTTCAGGGGGCACGGGGGAAATTTCCACCGGCGCGACAGCAGGGGGCGTGATTCCAACAGGCGCCATGACCAGAGGCGGGATTCTTCCAAGCGCGACAGCAGGGGACGGGACCACAGGCGCAGATAGCTATCCTCCATACTTTGGAGGAAAATCATTTCCGTGTGATCAAATCCGGAATTTTATTGATTTATCCTAAAATATTACGCAATTCTAACATGGAAGGTCTCGAAGAATACAGGAAAGCCGGGAAGATCGCAAGCGAGATTCGGGAGTGGAGCAGGGGTCTGATAAAGCCTGGTTCCAAGGCCCTTGACATCGCCGAAGCGATCGAGAAAAGGATATTGGACGCAAAAGCTGAAATAGCATTCCCCCTGAACATCTCCTTAAACGACAACGCCGCCCACTACACGCCCAGCTACAATGACGCTCTTGTCTTAAGTGAAAGCGATTTGGTCACAATTGACCTGGGAGTCCATGTTGACGGGTATATTGCGGATACTGCGTACACTATTGATCTTTCTGGAAAAAATCAAAGACTCGTCGACGCAAGCGAGGCTGGACTGCGCGCAGCCATAGAGTGCGTGAAACCGGGAGTCTCGGTATCGAAAATCGGGGAAGCGATAGAAACTACAATCGGGGGCTACGGTTTCAAACCCATCGAGAACCTGACCGGCCATGAGCTCAAGCAGTACAACCTGCATGCTGGGATAGCCATACCCAATATAAAGGTCCCCTATGACTGGAAGGTCGAGGAGGGCATGGCACTGGCCATAGAACCCTTCGCCACCAACGGCCTGGGAAAGGTCATAGAGTCGAAAAACGCTGAGATTTTCTCATTCCTAGCCCTAAAACCCACAAGGATGAGGGAAGGTAAGATTCTCTTACAAGAGGTGGAGAAGCGCGGCTTGCTGCCCTTCGCGGAGAGGTGGTACGCCAAGAAGATGCACCCCCTTAAACTAAAGATGATCCTGAGGGAGCTGGTGGAAAGGGAGGCATTACATTCCTACCCGGTCCTGCACGAGAAGGAAAAGGGTCTTGTGAGCCAGGCCGAGCATACTATCATTGTAACCAAGGACGGGTGCGAGGTGACGACTAGATAGGTTTATATTCCTATAGTATATAACTATAGTATGGAGACGACCATACAATTGGACAAGGCCACAGTCCAAGCACTCAAGATGCTCAAGAAAGAAACGGGCGCCAGGAGCTACGACCAAGTCATAATAAATCTCATCCCAAAGAAATCGAAGAGCATGTTCGGATGCATGCCTGAACTGAAGCCTTTTTCCCGCAAGGACCGCCTTGAGGACCGGGAGTTATGATGTACTTATTTGATTCATATGCGTGGGTGGAGTATTTATCTGGCTCGAAGGCCGGAAGGAGTGTAAGCGAGCTCGTCGAAAGCGGCAAGGACATTTACACGCCGACTATAGTTGTAGCTGAGCTGAAGCGGAAGTTCCTCAGGGAATCGAAGGACAAGAACAAGGGAAAAGTCGAGGATATGCTCCGATTCATAAAGCTGAATTCGCTCATCGTCGACCTTGATCTTGACACCGCGGAAAAGGCGGCCGAGATAGTGGACGAGATGTCCTCCAAGAAGGGTTTCGGCCTTGCCGATGGTATAGTCCTGGCGACCGCCAGAAGACTGAATGCGAAGGTGGTTACAGGAGACGAGCACTTCAGAGGGCTTAAGGACATCGTGTTTATAAAAGAGTAAAGACTATTACATTGGTGCAAAGCGACTAGCTAGTATAGTTGAGTGAATCAAAAATTACTTTCTCACCAACGGGTTATGTCAACATCTTTCGAAGTTCGTTTTCTCATTTCTTTTAGAGGCTTTTCAGTATAATTCCTCCTCTCGGGGCCGCTGTAAAGCACTTTGCCCGTTTTTTTCTCAACAACAGCAAGATGGCCGCTGTCTAGTTTCCCACGATACCAATCCCCTGGCTCTCGGGTCAATACTACGCCCTCCTTTTTTAGGCCATAATCGAAGGGGGCATTAAAATATCTGTAGCCTCTAGACCTCAGCCCTGTGACACGCCTATTGCTGGTTTTTTGTAGGTAACCGGTCGCGAAGTCAATATTATCCCGAAACCGCCCGTATCTTCGGGCCGCCTGTACCGCAAAAAAAGGAACGGGTGCGGCGGTCAGCAAAAAAGCCGCTGCAGTTAGTTTAGGGTAAGTGGAGGCCAGATAAGTGTACGTCGGGCTCATATCTAGGGCGCGTGAAATCGGTAATAAAGCCACGGGCCATGAAACTGCTGCTGCGCCATAGAGTTGTGATGCCCTATAGTGACGCCTAGCCCTCGCCATGGCATCCTGCGCCTCCCCATCCAACTGCTTAGAGGGGATGAAGACGTGCCCAGGTGGCAGTATCCTCTCCAGCGGGTATAACCGAGGCTGCACCCTGTCCAACCACCAATAAAGGTTCCTTTTGACCGTCGGGCTCTTGGTCCTGTCTGCCCTGTCCTTCAGAACAGCTGCTATTCGTCCACGGGTCCTTCGCGCGCGCATATTTTAGTTAAGCCCTATAGCGAGAAAAAGAGAAAAATCTCCATTATAGAGCACTTTTGGTTTTTATTCCTATAGTCTATAGAATATAGAAATGACAACTTCGATTCAAGTGGAGGAGTCCACGGTGGAGATGCTGAAAACCTTGAAGTCTGAGACGAAGGCGAAGTCCTACGACCAGATAATAGTAAAGCTAGTTGGTGAACGACATAGGGGGAAGTCCATGTTTGGTTTTCTGAAGGGCGTGGAGGACCTCACAAAGGATTTGAGAGATGAAACAGACAGGATTTAAGTACCTTTTAGACTCCAGTGTCTGGCTGGCATATTTCCAGGCCAAGGACTTGGGAGTTAAGAAACTAATTGAAGAACCCTCTAACCTACTTTTTACGTCAGTCATCACCCTGCATGAAGTGAAGAGGAAACTAAGGAGGAACGGCCAGAAGGACCGAGATGTCCAAAAAATCTTGGCATTCATAAAAGGGAGGAGCATCCTTGCAGACGTAAACCCCGGGATCGCTGAGAAGTCGGCCGACGACTCCATAGAGAACAATTTGCATACCCTAGACGCCATAATCTACAGGACTGCAATGGAAAACAAGGCCGTCCTGGCTACAATGGACCACGATTTCAAGAGGATTGGCAATGTTCTATTGTTCCCGCCTAAAAGTTAATTTCATAAAGAAAAATATTTTTAGATTTCTTTATAAGGACTCGAGCATTAGTATTAGGATGAAGAAAAGGGATACCAATTCTAACAGGCGATACCTGGTTATACTGATCGTAGCCATCGTGATATTCCTCGTCTACAGCTCATTGCAGGGCCCGAGCCCTCCAGCGGAGGATGAAGAAAAGTCCGTTGAGGAAGCAAGATGCGGGGATGGGGTATGGCAGAGTTCAGAAATGTGCGACCCCGATGCCACTCCCACCGGATGCTCTAAAGGTATTTGCACAAATGAGTGTACATGCATCACGGTCGAGGAAACATGCGCAGACCGGGGGGAGTACACTGACGGTAACTGTAGCCAAACATGCGAAAACTACCAGCAGTGCATGCCCAACGCTGAAGGATGCTTCTCCTGCACGGACATATGCGACACGGATGAATACATGGACAGCGGCTGCCTGGGGAAATGCCCCGAAGGCAAGAAGTGCGTCCTGAAGGACAAGGACCAGCCCTGTTACCTATGCGTGGAGAAGGGTGAGCAGACCTGTGAGGAGAGGGGCATGCACACCATAAAAAGCGGCTGTGACGAGTCGTGCAAGCCTCCCGACTACTGCGCATTCTACGAGGAACACGGCTGCTGGTACTGCAAGGACATGACCTGTGCGGGAGGCCTCTACGAGGACGAGAACTGCAGGGGCAGATGCGACCCCAGGAAGGGGGAGATATGCAAGGAGTTCCAGGACGGCTGCTACAACTGCGTATGCCCGGACCTGCATGTCAGCTTCATGTCGGGGGGCATAAGGAAGGACATGAATGTGACATGCCAGGGGGATGACTGCGAGACGCGGTGTAGTGTAACCGGCACTATCACGTTCAGGGTCAGAAACGCAGGTACACTGAGTGCGGCTGCTTCCACTGCCCTCGTGGAGCTGGACGACATAGACAGCGAGGAAGAGGGGATAGATTCCTTAAACACCGGCGAGGAAAGCGACACAAGGACCCTCGAGCTGAAAAAAACCGACAGGGTTAACGGCAGGGCGGACGCCTGCGAGGATCTAAGCTGGTGGAAGGATAGTTACACCATCTCAGTCACCGCGGACTACGGGAACTCGGTGGCTGAATGCAATGAGAAGAACAACGCCCAGTCGGCTGAGAGCAAGATGGAGTAATTTTGTACATTACGTTTTTATGCATCAAAGGCCTCTATTTCGCCAGAAGCGTGCCTATCGATAAGCCCTTTGGAATCAAGTTTTTTTAGAATCTGCTGTAGCCTTTTCCTGTCCAATCCAAGGCCCAATTGCAGTGTTTCCTCCGTAAGCCCAGGGTGGCTTCGTACAATCGTCGTCAAGACGAGCGCTTCCTCAGGTTTCAAGTCTTTTGCCACCATTATCTCGCACCTCCTCGTTTTTGATGCTATCCTCACCCCTACGTATTATTAAACCCTTGTTTGGAGGGGGTAATCCTACCTGCGTGCATACCGAAACCAGACTTTAGCCTAAGGTGTGAGGGCAACGACGTCGTGGTGATATGGGCGATGACTCACGAGTTTACTTCCCAAGCTCTCGCTTTCTGCGTTTTTTTATTTGATTCAACAAATTCGCAAGAAATTTGTCCTCGTCATGTATAAATTTCCTGATCGCTTGGAATTCCCTGCGGTCCGAGTCGCTAGCCCAAATCGTCTCTTTTCCGGCTTTTTCCATCAGTTTTGTGACTACTGAGGTTGCGTCGCGGTATTGCTCAAGATAATCAATGGACTTATCAACCTCGGACCATCTGATGGCTGGGGCTCCAATAGCCTCTTCGACCAGGTCCATATGTTTGTTTCGCGCCTCTGGGGGGAACTTCGCCATGCATTCTCTCATCGCTTGTTCGAAAGCGTCGCCATGTTCGTAAGCCTTCTCTTTGCGGTCCTTTGCCATTTTGTCTTGTCCTTTTTGGTGAATTTGCTGATACCGGGGGATATTGCAACTTATTGTAGGGGGCATAAAAATGATTATCGGGATGGGATAGTAAATTCTGCTGGAGAGATAAAGTGACCAGCAACGTCTCGGGTTTCCCGCATGTGATGCAGATGGGTTGGAAGCTTTCTTGTTGCAAAATTATGCGATGTCCAAAAACTCCTTGGCAGTGAGTATTTTCATCCCCCTAAATTCCTTAAGCGCGAGAAGATCCTTGTCGCCTGTTACAATAAAATCGGCATTCCCATCAAGGGCGCATTCGAGTATCCTGTTGTCCGCAGGGTGTCTTACAACGTTTAGAACCAGATCTGGTTTGACTAGCCTGGCGACTGTTAAGACGGCATCTATGAATTCTTCTATTTCGTCCTGGGCAAACCCCAATTTCGGTTGGGAAGCGGCTCTCTTGAACTCCTCTATAAGAACGGGAGAGACTATCATCCTTATACTGCCTGAAAAGATTAACCGGATTAACTCCCGTTCATTCCCATCCCATCCAATGGCAGAAACCAGGATATTGGTGTCAGCGACTATACAGTTCATTTCTAGCAGCTTCTACGGCTTCTTCCACGTCTTTCCGTGTTATGCCTTGCCTCTTGAATCGCTCATGGGTCTTCTTCGCTAGAGTCTCGTAAACCTCCAGCGGTGTCCTCTTCTTCCGTATGAGTATCATGTCGCTGTCGTAATAGAAGTCCAGTTGGCTCCCTTTCTCCAGCTTCATCTCCTCGCGGATCTCACGCGGTATGGTGATTTGTCCTGCACGCGTCATCTTATAGGTGCCTGCCGTTTCCATGGCTATTCTACTATTCATAGTATAAAAAGTAATCAAATCGGCGGTAGGGCAAAATCTCGGATTCTGCGGAAACGGGAGAAATAAAGTGACCAGCAACGTCTCGGGTTTCCCGCATGTGATGCAGTACAGACCGAATCGCTGGAGGACTTAACTTCTGGGTTCGAGATGAGTCCAGGTGTGACCCCTCCGCTATGGTCGCTGATCGGGTTATTTAGAAGTGGAGGGTATAAAAACGTTCAGGCTAGTGAGCCAACGAGGTTTTAGAGAAAACCAAGGAGTATCTCTTCACCTGGCTTATCTTCCCAGACGTGTAGAGGTGCAATACCCAGGCCCAGCCTAGGGACAGCAACAGGAAACCTGAGATAAGGAGCTTGACCTCGTTGGATATCTCGCCTGCTGCGGCCTTGCCGTTTTGGGTCCAAACGCCGGAATCGCCGAGAATCGCATAAGCCAGGAAGAGGATTACTACCGTAGAAACAAACAGGCCTATCTTGAATAGAGCGCTATTTATGGGGAACTTCTGCGGGAAGTAGAGGGTGTGCCTCAAAATGCCCCTCTCCCTGGAGGAATAACAATCGTTGCAGAACACCCTGGGGGATATGCCGAAGAAGGCGACCACGTTCATGTCGTTCGTGTCTTTTATGGCCTTATTGCAGTTATGGCAGTTCACACCGCTGACCACAGTCCCTGTCCTTGTAGGGGCAGCCAGGGCTTCAGCCTCCCTGAAAATAGCGTCTATCTTGTCGTCTGTAAGGGCCTGCTCTTTCAATACCCTCTTTATGCGATAGCGGGATTTGCCCTGCTTGAGCTTTCTTTGGACTAAAGCAACTACCTCCGGGTCGGACATGATATAATTAGAATCCCCGGGTATAAAAATGTTGGATGCAATTAACCAAGCATTTGGGATTCTATTTATTCCATCCAAGTGCCGGAAGGCCCAAAGGATTACCTTCTTCTAGGGATCTTCTTCATAGCCAACTTCCTACCGCCGAGGTCCCGCACGTTATAACCAATAGACCTAAGGTGGGGCAGGAGATGGGGTTTATGGAACTCCAAAGAGGGGGACATCTCCGCAATGCTCACTGATCTGGACCTTGCCGATGTCTTCCGGGGCAGCGGCTTCGGTATCCTTATGTGGCCAAAAACCTCTTTGGGCTGGCTTGCATGAACCCCCTTGCCACTTGTTTCCCACCTCAAGACCACATCCAAGTTCTCTTCTCCTTCGTGGGGGTGGCCCCTGGAAGAAACTTCGATGTTGCCTGGGTGCACCTCCCACCATTCAGGGGGATGATTAGGGGGTTTTTCCTCTACTTCCCGGGCAGGATCATATCGTTTTCGTGCCATTGTAGATTTTTGGTGAGAAAGAATAAAAGGTTTTAATAAATCCTTCATTTAAATTAGTTTAATATGTACACCTCAAAAAAGGGTCAGACTAGTCTAGAGTACCTTTTGATTATAGTGGTGGCCTTGGTCGTTGTTATCGGAATATTTATATGGGTAAATTCGGCGCAAGAGGAAGCCACCCGGCAGGCCAACGAGGGCATGGAAAGGTTCTGGAACGTCCTTGGGGGGGGCAACAATAATATCCCCACCGAACCAGCATGTGGCGGGATATGCGACTCCGAAGAGGCTGAGTGCCCCCCGGGGTATGAACCCGGCTCCGGGAGATGCAACCCCGGTGATCAATGCTGCGTTGTCTCGGGAACCGTGGACCCGGATTCATGCGCCGCTTACGGGGGGATTTGCGTAAACTCTAATGATTGCTACGGTTACCCAAGCAATCGGATAGCTACGCAAGACTCTGCTTGCCGACCGGTGAGCCAGGGCGGGGCAGGCGAGGGGTACAACGTTGATGACGTATACTGCTGTAAATTGGTGGACTGCTCGACTTTGGGCCCTGGTGCGAGCTGCTGGTATGATGTGACCTGTTGGAACGATCCACTGCTCCAAGAGCTCCCGGAGGGTCACCCGGCCTGCTATCTACAGTTTCATACTTGGGAGCAGATTTGTTGCGGACTAGTCGGTTAAGCCCCTCGATTTGGCACTGCGGGTAACCGCCAGGGGGCAAACGGTCGATATTTTTATTCACATACCGATTAAGAAAACACAATGTTGATTTTGATCGGCTCCTTGGTCATAGGTGTGGCACTTGGCTACATGTACTACAACAGCTATGGGACCGTGGTGGAGAGCGTCCTGGTCGGCTTCCTGCTCTTTGTGGCCATAGAGACCATCGTAAGGTCTATAACCAACAAAAAACTATCCTTCTGGTCAAGGGAAAAATAGCTACTTCGGGTTGAAGATTATGGTGTGCAGCTTGGTCATGTCCTCGACGCTGAACTTTATCCCCTCCCTGTCCATGCCGCTCTCCTTGTCGCCTCCGAACGGGAAGTTCCCCACGCCATGGGCGGGTGCTGCATTGATGTTGACCGTCCCATCCTCAAGCCTAAGGGCTGCATCGAGGGCCTTGTCCACGCTCTCGGTGAAAACTGAGGCGTCAAGACCGTAGACGGACTCGTTAGCGATCCTTATGGCCTCCTCGTAGTCCTTCACCCTAATTATCGTTACTACCGGCCCGAAGGTCTCCTCCCATGCTATGCGCATGTTTGGGGTCACCTTGTCCAAGACTGTGGGCGGGTAGTACTGACCTTGCAGCCTGTTGCCGCCCGCCAAAAGCTTGGCACCCTTTGCCACCGCATCCTGCACGAGCTCGTCGATCTTCTGGACAGCCCGCTCGTTTATTATCGGGCCTATCTGCACGCTTTCTTCCCGGGGGTCACCCACCTTCCAGTTCTCAACCTCCTTAAGAACCTTCTTGATGAATTTGTCCGCGACTGAGTCGACCACAAGTATCCTGCTGATGGCGTCGCATCTCTGGCCGGAATATTTCAACGCTCCTGAGACACATTGTTTTGTAGCAACGTCTAGATCCGCATCCTCCAGCACCAATGCCGGGCTCTTGCCCCCCAGTTCGAGGTGCAGCTTCTTCATCCCCGCGATGTTAGCTATATGCTCGCCAACTTCAGAGCTACCGGTGAAGGAATTCATGTCAATATTTTCGTGCTTTGCCAGGTAGTCGCCTATGTCCCCACCCCCGCCGGTTATAACATTGAAGACGCCTCTAGGGAAACCCGCCATCTCGATGATCCTGGCCAGGAAGAGGACTGCGATAGGGTCATCGCTGGCTGGCTTTGCGACGACTGCGTTCCCGGCGGCCAAGGCCGGAGCTATCTTGGCGCTTGCTATGAAAAGGGGATAGTTAAAGGGTGATATGGCCAAAACTACGCCTAGGGGCTGCCTTAAAACCATGCCCACCTTCCTCCTGTGCCAGGGCACATTGTCCCCAAGGAGCGATTCGCCCATAATCTCCTTAGCCTCCTCGGCAGCGAACTTGAACCTTTCGGCCGTAGCTTCCACCTCGCCCCTTGCCACAGAGACGGGCTTGCCCCCATCTGCGACTATAATACTCACAAAATAATCGAAATACTGGTAGATCAAATTGCCTACCTTCTCCAAGAGCTTTGCCCTATCCACGGCATCCATGTGGGCCATCTTACCCTTGTTTGCAATAGCTGAGGATACCGCCCTCTCGGCGTCGTTTATGGTAGCCTTCTGCACGCGTGCGAGCAGGGAATTGTCAAACGGGTTCCTTACCTCAAAGGTCGCTCTGTTGGAAGCTTCTACCCACTCCCCGTCTATGTACATCTTGTATATCTGGACTCCATCCTCGGCCGACGGGAACCGCATGGAATCAAAGACTTCAGCCATTTTTTCCCCTCCGTATAAGTTAAGGAAAGCCTATTTAAAATCCTTTTGTTTTTTTACGAGCTCGTTATACTTCTCCTCGCCAAGGCATTCCCTTGCGTGGTCGCACCACTTTATGCATGACTCTACGTCCCTGGAGACCTTGTTGCCGCATTCACACTCGACGCCTAGCTCATCGCTCCATATCTCAAGCTCTTTCCCGCATTTGGGGCACTTCACGTACTCTGGTACAGGTCTCTTTATGCGCGCGGCTCCCGGGCATTCGGGTGCGGAATCGCCATTCATCTCTTTTTTGCCTTTGTTGACACGGCTTTGTTTAGGTCCTCTACAAGCGAATCTACGTCGGTTATTCCGTGGGCCATGGCCCCCTGCTCTATGCTCTCCCATGCAGCTACATGGCAGCCTATGCAGTGAAGGCCATACTTCATAAAGACCTCTACAGTCTCGGGATAGATTTCTACAACGTCTCCGAGAGTCATGTACTTGGTTATCTTGTCCATTTTTTCCCCATATTTTCCGCTATGGATATATAAAATAGTTGTTGAATAAGAAATTGTAGGGATGTATGGGGGCACTAGGATGAGAGCAGGCATTCCCAGCCTGTTCCCTCGCCCTCTCCGCTCTCGCTGCCCTTGCAGGTGCAGGTTATGCCTGGACAGTCCACGCC
>JAFGQM010000041.1 GCA_016935655.1 Candidatus Altarchaeota archaeon
TGCATATTCTGATAGGTTATGAATATCTGGTTCGGGCCGGGCTTGTACGCATCCAGCGTATACACCAAGACCGTGTCAAGACCTATCTCCCTGGAAAGCGCATATGTCAAAAGGCTGTCCTTGCCGAATGTGAATGATATCAAAGCCCTGTCCTCGGCCTGGCCGTCATAAACCGGATACTTGATGTTCGAGTCTGAGAATTCATACTCTGAATCCAGGAATCTCTTCAGGAGATCACCAGACGATTCTTTCATTGTATCCGCGGCATACAAAAGGTCATACACCATGTTCTCAAAAATCAATGACTTGAATAATGGGAGCGAAGTGTTGAGCTTGAGTTTCCTGTCATTGAAGAACAGGGGGAGATGACAGCTGAACAGGTAGGAGATGTGATCGACCAAAACATCCTTGACACCGGACGGGTATTGTTCCCAGATATCCTGGGGATAAGTAAGCCTATATTCATTATCCTTGAACTTTATTCTTATGCCCCTCTTAACGCTGTCACATTCAATGTCCATAAACTGGAGTTATCTCGAAATTAGTTGGGAAAACAGGATGGCACAGTTTTGATTTTATTGTTGGGAGAGCTTCTAATACAATATCATCTTTTTTCTCCACTGAAACGTGGAAGGGATTCATCAGTAAATTACACCCGTGGAATTTTTCTAAATTTTATGTTGATATTAATGGGAGGTGGTATAAAAACTTTTAGAAATTTTTTTGGGAGCATCTTCGCTTCATCCATGTTTTTGAAATGCGATTGAAAATAAATTTTTTCGGAAATTAAGAAAAATTTTGGAGAAAAAAGATGTGGGATGGAGAAAATATGTGTTGGCCGCCCACGAAAAGATTTGAACTGAAAGAAAAATTTTGGAGAAAAAAGGTTATAAAAATTATTTTTTAGTCGTATTCCGTAACTATCTTACAATGACGGGGAGAAAGAACAGGAGGGTTACCAAGTCCGGCGGGAGAATGCCAAAGGTAGAAGAAGGGAGAAAACTTTATATAGCTGGCGAGTTGCTCTCCAGTACAAAGGAGCCTACTGGGACCAGCGGAGCCTCTATATGCCACACCGTAGTATTCAAGTCCAGGGATGCGAACAAGGGAAAGGGCGCGCAAACTATGTGGCACATATTCCCGGCTTATGTGAACAGGTACATGAACCCAGAACACGTGCATCCTACTTATAGTATGGGCGCTATAAACGAGGACGCCAAAAGGGAGGAGAGATTGAGGAAGGGTCTGAGTGAAGAAACTCTTTTAATCGGGGGCATTAGCTCGGACATACACCCCCAAAGGGTTGTAGAGTTGGTCGTGGAGGATCTAGTCACAAAAGGCGCTAAGCCCGGGAGAATCGAAGTCACAATGGTGCCTGGGTCCTGCACATTCAAGAACTATGATAACTCTAAGATCGCCTTTGAGAGCATGAGAAAATTGTTGAAGGAACAAAGCGCTATAAGGAATGTAAGGACGAAGGGCCTTGGTACATGGAACAGGCTGCCTTCGCAAGCAACGAGACTTAGAGAGGGACAAAGGCCGGATTGGATCAACGTTAAGGACGTGAAGGGCAGCAGGAGGGTGATTTCAAGGCCGGACAATAGGACAGTGTGGAGGGACGATATGTCGTTTTAGAACGCATCTATTATAAACTACACATTATCCATTATTATTTTTGAGGAGTATACAAATTATTAAACGATGGGCTTGCACAATTTCTTTGGAAAGCCAAAGGGCCAGATGAAAGCAGATGCCAATCGGGATGATGTGGGGGCAAAAAACAAATTCGCGCTAGAGCTTTATAGCAAACTGAGGCAACCCGGGGGAAACCTGTTCTTCTCGCCGTTTAGTATATCCACCGCTCTTGCGATGGCTTATGTTGGTGCCCATGGCAAGACCAGGGACCAGATGGGAAATGCCCTGCATTTCGACTCGGATATGGCTCAACATAACAACGAATTTCGGAGATTATTACAGGAAACACTATCAAAAGGCTCCTGGAAGCTGAACATTGCAAACGCCCTTTGGGGGCAGGAGGGTATAGAATATCTCCTAGATTTCACAGATTCATTAAAGCGATATTACGGGTCAGAACTCCAGAGGGTAGATTTTAGGAAATCCGAGGAAGCCAGAGTCGAGATAAACAAGTGGGTCGAGGAGAGGACAAATGGCAAGATAGAAGAACTGATAGGGGAGGGGATGATCCAACAATCGACTCTTCTCGTGTTGGTAAATGCGATATGGTTTAATGCCAAGTGGGCCAATCCATTTAAGGGTGAGGATACGTACGATGCTGAATTTAAGCTCCTGAACGGGGGGGGAACTAAGACCCCGTTCATGCACCAAACAGAGTTCTTCAATTATGCAGAGTACGGGAAGGTGCAGATTCTAGAGATGCCTTATGAGGGCAATGAACTTTCCATGATCATATTCTTGCCCAAAGATACGGGGGATTTGAGCTATGTGGAAGACCTGCTGATACCAGAGAACATTGGGGAATATTTATCGATTCTCAAGAGTGAAGAGGTTATTGTCACGATCCCGAAATTTAACCTAGTCTCAGAATTTCAATTGGAGGATATCTTGGCTGGGCTGGGTATGGAAGATGCTTTTAACCCGGAATTGGCTGATTTTTCGGGCATGATAGACCCGGCGAAAATACGTGAGGAGAATGGCTTTTTCATCAGCTCAGTGATACACAAGGCATTCGTTGACGTCTATGAGCTGGGAACCGAGGCGGCGGCTGCGACTGCCGTAATTATGGAAGCGGGCTGTTGTATGGAACCAGACAACAAGAGATACTTCACGGCCGACCACCCCTTCGTCTTTATCATCCTGAACAAACACACAAACAGCATATTGTTCTGTGGCCGCCTGATGAAGCCTTAAAAGCCCCTGCCGGGAATTGAACCCGGGACCTCTTCCTGATTGTGGCTGACAGAGAATTTTGCGGTGCAAAATTTCTTTCCGCCGGCGCTTTCTTCCCGAAATTCAGCATCAGCCGAATTTGGGTGCAAGTTCACTTTCGCGAACTTCGCGTTTGAAGAAAGGGCCACACATCGGGGTTGTTAAAACTGCGGAAAAAAATCAATTCACACTGCGGAAGTTTAGTAGATGTTATCATGGTGGTCATAGTCGAGCAATTCCACAACATTTTCATTAACTTGGTAAAGAAGGACGAATGCCTTCCAGACGTGGACTCTTCTAGCACCTTTTTTATCGCCCCTGAGTGGTTTGAAGTGTAGCGGTTTCTCCAAGACATCGGCCACGGTCTTGTCAATAGCCTCCATCTGTTTCTTGTCCTTTTTGGCTATCTTGGCGAACTTCTTATCTAGATGGGGCGGGACGTCCAGAAGGAACTCGCTCATCTTAGGCCGTAGCGCTTGGAGAAGTCATCCACCCGGATGAAGGGACCCTCCCGTATCCGGTCCAGTTTCTCCAGATACCCCCGCTTGGCTTCTGGCTCTTCCTCAATCTGTGCTTTCATGAACAAGTCTATCTGCTTGCTCATGCTAAGCCCAAGCGACTTGCACATACTAGAATACTTTCGATAGACTTCTTCCGTGACGTTAAATGTTTTCAAGACCATCTTATTTAAGTTTAAATAAGGTTATTTAAAAATACATGGTGTACAAGGCTGAGGACCCAAAACCGAAGACTAGAAAGCCCCTGCCGGGAATTGAACCCGGGACCTCTTCCTGATTGTCTGAAAACCAGCATCCTTTTTGGGGATGCAACACCTTTTCCTAAAAGGGGTTGCTACCAAGGAAGCGCTCTACCAGACTGAGCTACAGAGGCAAGTCTGAAGCGTTT
Organism: Candidatus Altarchaeota archaeon; assembly: GCA_016935655.1. The sequence goes on from JAFGQM010000041.1 coordinate 3,814, forward strand.
ATTTTGACTAGCAGTTAATTAAAATCTGTTTCTCGCTTTTAAAGGGTATGTCATTATTATAGCTGATTTCACAATGGCCTGGTATTGTGAGCGGATTACGGGGAAATCAACGTTTTTATATTTTAAAGGCGAAAATATACAACTCAAATGAACCTGGAGTCCCAACTACCGGAAAGTCTGGTGGAGGAAAGAGAATATTGCTTCAATTGCGGCAAAATTCTTGGCAGAGGTAGCCGAGGTGTTCGGGTTATGATAGAATCAATATCCACTGAAGACGAAGGCGTCGCTGTGGAATCCGAGACCAGTTACTTCTGCGAGAAATGCGCGCGCGGAGGCGTGTGCATAACCGTCAAAGGAACAGAAGAAAAGGAAGTCTAGACCTTTTATGAAAACTCCAGAACCAGACCGATTAATAGGCCTAGGGGTATATCTGTCAAAGACGAAAGGCATAGGGGGCAGGATTAAAGAGGCCCCAGAAGATTTCTTGGTAGAGGAAATAACGCCTGAAGGGCGCATATTGGAAATCGGCAAGGAACAAAAACCACAATCCTCCGGGGGGGATTACACCACTTTCACCCTGGAAAAGACCAATTGGGAGACCTTGCGCGCGATAAAGATGATAGCCAGGGGATGTAATACCTCGAGGAAGAGGTTCAAATTCGCTGGTACCAAAGACAGGCGAGCGATTTCTACACAGCGGGTGTCGGCATGGAAGGTCCCAGTCGATACGCTCGGGAGGGTCGGCATAAAAGACCTTGTATTAAGGGACTTCGCCCATTCGCAAGAGCCCATAAACCTGGGTTCCTTAAGCGGAAACCGCTTTACTGTGGTGATAAGGGGGGTTGAGACCGGGGCTGACAAGAAAATCCAAGACATCCTAAACAAACTCGGGGGCAAATTCCCGAATTTCTTCGGCCAACAGAGGTTTGGGACACGATTCAACACGCATCTAGTAGGGAAGGCCATACTCTCAGGGGACTTCAAAGAAGCGGCGATGCTCTATCTAGCGGACCCGGGCTGCGGTTCAGAGCCTGAGGAAGCCCTAGAGGCTAGGGACAAGCTTAGAGAGAGCGGGGACTTCAAGCAGGCTCTTTTAGAGTTCCCGAAGTACCTGGGCTACGAAAAAAGCATGCTGAACCACTTGGTAAACACGCCGAATGATTACATAGGCGCCCTCAGGAAACTCCCAAAGAAGCTAAGGTGGATGTTCATACACGCATACCAAGCTTATATATTCAATATAGCCTTGAGCCAGCATATAAAGGAGTGTGAGATCCCCGAAAAGCTACAGTTAGTCGGTTACGGAAGCCCTCCGGACGATTTTATCGACGCTTTATTGGCAAGGGAAGGAATCGAAAAAGGAGCGTTCAAGATCCGCCCGATGCCGGAACTCTCGTCGGAGGGCGAGATAAGGGACTCTTTATCGGAATACAAGGATTTTGAAATAACGGATTTTAAGGAAAAAGATGCTAACATTACGGTGAGGTTTATCCTTGCGTCAGGCTCATATGCGACTATGTTGCTGAGGGAGCTTATGAAAACCTAAGATGAAAGAGCTCGAACTTCTGCTGATTTTTCTGACATCGCTGTTGTTGGGCTATCTTTCCATCTGGGCCTTGAGGGGCAGACTGCTCAGATTTGGGGTCGGGGGGATCGACATAAACAAGGCTGAGAAGCCTAGGATACCCGAGGCGGGGGGGATGCTCCTGCTCCCGGGCATATGGGCTATCACACTGAGCCTACTCTACTTTGAATTCATAAACCCGATGGCTTATCTATTCATTTTTACAACAACATGCTTCGCAGCGATAGGCTTCTTTGACGACGGGTTCAGGCTCTTCAAGAGGAGTGAGAGGTGGGGCGGATATCTGGTTAAACGGGCCCTGGTCTTATTCGCCCTGACCCTGCCTTTCGCCTATTTGAATTTTGGTATCTTCGACCCATTGTTCACAATATGGGGGGGAGTGGTTATCATGATCTCTGCATCCCTAGTGAACTCCTTCGCGGGCCTCAACGGCTGGGAGGTCGGCTCTTCGCTTATAATTCTCGTTGGCCTGAGCACCATGGCCCTATTCTCGAATGTCTTTACCATAAGCCTGTTGGCACTTGCCTCGATGATGGCGGGCTCGATCCTAGCGCTGCTTTTGTTCAACCGCTACCCGGCAAGGATATTCCCGGGGGACAGCGGCACTCTCCTGATGGGGTCCTCCATCGGTTGCATAATGCCTTTCATAGACCTCTGGTACTTCGCTATACCCCTGTTTTTGCCCCATATCTACGACATATACCTTAAGTTAAGGACCAACCCGAAGGACATAAGCCAAAAGAAGGAAAAGCCATACGTACTGAAGGAAGGCGTACTGGAAGTGCCTCCTTCAGGGAAGCTGGATTTCGCAAAGAGGTTGATGCGGCTTTGGGGGCCTGCAGAGGAAAAAAGGCTGGTAAGAAGGATATGGACGATAGTTTTGCTCAACACCGCATTCTGGACAATCCTGTATATGATTGTAAAGGGGTCTCTGGGAGGCTAACAGGTCAGTATCGTATATTCCTCCTGTCCAGCTCCCGTAGCATATATGATGCACCCCCCCGGGTATGAAGGACTATCACGCCGCCCTCCCGCTCGGTAACAGAAGCGACCCTGTCATAATTCACGGGGGAGCCGTCTTCCTTGATCCGGGATACGGTCCATTCAGCAGGGTTTAGTTTATTGTGCGAGACATGCTGGATGCAAAGGCCGAGAAGCACCCTGTCGCCCTGCTGGAGGTCCTTCCCGCCATAAAAGTCCGGGGGTTTCAGGCACTTCCCAGAGAAGCGCATATAGCTTATGCTATCGCGCATGTTACCCGGTATGTTAAAATGCTCAAAAATAGTAGTCATGGACATTTTGATGGAATAGCCCAGTATATAGGCCGACAAAACCTAAAAATAGAAATGTTAGCTATCGGGGCCCATTCTTGCCCCACTTTCCTCGCCACATCCCCAGATTGAGATTGTTACTGGGTCGGAGAAGATATATTCCTTAAATATATACGAATCCCCAGGCTCCAGCCCTGCACAGCCCATGGGATAGACCAATCTCCCGTCGTCGATATTGATTAGCCCACAGTGCAACATCTTGGTTCCATTGTTCGTAATCTTTATTTGGAAACCCCCAGATTTTGGCACCTTCTCGGGTTTAAGGTCCGCGCGCGCGCAAAAAAGCAATGCGCTGTCCCCGCCGAATGCCTGAAAGTTGGAGACTGCGTTAGCGAAATTGTAATCCCCCCACTTCTTCGTTTTGCCATAGGATTCCCCAGCAAAGTCCAGGACCATCTCCTCATAGCTACCATATCTACCGGCCAGATACATGCAATAATAGCGCATCCCCTCACATGGCCGCTCCAGCTCGGGGGTGGTCATGCCGCTGAAGCCACCCATGACGGAGTACATCATAGCATGGCAACTCTCGTGGACGAGTATGCCAGCAGCTATGATATCCTCGGTTTCCTTGTCCAGCTGCTGGTATGTCCAGTACATGTGGTCGCGCGCCATGTAAATGGGGTTCCTGGGCTTTTCGATATCCTTTTTGTATAAGGACATTGAAGAGTCTGTCAAGTCTATTGTATCGACATAGTCGCATATCATCTCATGGTCCCGCGGGGAATAGCGCTTTATTACTTCCATGAGCTCCCCGACCCGCCCAACGTCTTTGGCTATCTTGGTGTTGACTATAATGCCACAGTCTATGACCTGCTCGTGGTGGAAGATGAACCAATACATGCCCACCAAGACTGCAAATGTCCCTATGACACCTATGGCAATCTGTTTGTCCATGCCAAGAAGATTAAGTCTTTTTTTCTTAA
>JAFGQM010000042.1 GCA_016935655.1 Candidatus Altarchaeota archaeon
GAGGAACTACGTCCACGGGGCAAGCCAGCCCGATCTGGAGATGGGGGGCAACTATGACAACATCGTCATCCAGAACAACATATTCGCCCAGCTGGGCGTGGCTATAATCCGGAACGGGAACATAGCGGGGCCGGCGGGTGTGCAGGGCCCCCGCAAGGTACGCATCTACAACAACGTGTTGAAGACCGGGGTAACCTTTGATTCCGGTGCGGTCGACACTCAAGACGTGGACATCTATAATAACGTCGTCATCTCAGGGGGCGTCCCCACAGGCCCGGCGTTCGAGTCGGGCAACAACTATCTCGGCAATCCCGGGTTTGTGAATGCGAACCCCTCCCTGCCGGAGCATTACAGGTTGTCGAGTAGCGCATCGAACGCCATCGACAAGGGGATGAGCCTGCAGTCGGTCTCCCGGGACTATGAGGGGGGTGTGAGGCCTGTTGACGGACCTGATTCTGATACGGTCGCGCAGTGGGACATAGGAGCGTTTGAGTATGGCTCCGGCTCAGCACCGACGGGATGCAAGAGCGACAGCGAGTGTGACTACTTGGACGACCAGTGCAACCAGGGCAAATGCCAGGCTGACGGCAGCTGCAAGAAGATTGCAGCAAACGAGAACGGGCCATGCCAGGACGGATATTCCTGCACGACCTCGGACAAATGCGTCAACGGGATTTGTGTCTCCGGTGTGAAGAGTAATAGTTTATGCCCGAATCCGCAGGGTTGCGATGTGGCTATCTGCAATCCGCCGGGCAGTGATGCTGCGGGATGCGTCTATTCGCAATGCGGGCAAGTGGGCGGTCTGGTCTCATGGTGGCCCCTCGATACGGACCTCTCTGATGCAACAGGGGATAACGACGGCTCATGCACCTCATGCCCGACAAAGACAACGGGCAGGATAAACGGGGCATACAGTTTCGACAACGACCATGTGAAGATAGGCAAGCTGGACTTGGACAATCCCTTCTCGATAACGCTCTGGATGAAGCCTGAACTTACGGGGAACTGGCAGGGCGTCTTCTCGCAGGACGAGCGCTTCACCAGTTATGTGTGGGTGGGGCTGTGGATAGAGCCCGACGGCGACCTGGTCTTGGGGTGCAACCCGCAGTCTAGCTGCGGTAGTGGGGGGGATATAGTGAAAATCCAAAGTGGGGATTGGTACCATGTGGCCGTTACATATGACGGCAACTCAAAGCGCGCATATGTGAACGGTGCGCTCAAAACTACTTTTGCCGGGCCCTCCTGCAGGCCAAACGCGGATTTCGTGATAGGGAACGCAGCAGACATGCAAGACCCGTTCAGGGGTGTCATAGATGAGGTCAAGTACTATGACAAAGCACTGACAGGAAATGAGATATTGGAGCTTTATAACGGTGGCCAGGTGAGGGAATGCACCCAAAACAGCGATTGCCCGACAGATGACATCTGCAGCGACTGGTCTTGCTCAAACGGAGAGTGTGTAGTTGGTTACACTACAAACTCTTGCGATGACGGAAACCCATGCACTGCAAACGACCGATGCAATCAGGGAGTTTGTATTGGTATGGGGGGTGAATGCAGTTGCACTAGGGACAGTGACTGCGACGATGACAACGCATGCACTGAGGACGAATGCGTTGATGATACATGCGACTATACACCCATCGACTGCGATGATGGCCTGTTCTGCAACGGGAGAGAAACCTGCGACACCTCCAGCGGCTGCAAGGCGGGCAGCCTCAACATAGATGACGGGTTTGCATGCACAATCGATAAGTGCGACGAGTCTGGAGACTTTATCATGCATGTTCTGGACAACAGTATATGCGAGGGGGGGATGTGCAACCCCACCATGACCTCAGACCCGAGCGGCTGCGTCTACACCGTGGAATGCAGAGGGGAGAACATCTGCGAAGACTACCTGAGTCTGAGCGGGTGCATGCATGACCCATGCGGGCTAGGGGGCTGTAGTTGGACTGGGAACTACTGCTTCACAACGTGCAGCTCATACTCGGATTGTGAGGACACTAACCCGTGCACTGCCGGCTACTGCAAATCGGGAAGATGCCTTTTTCCGGATTCGGATCTGAACTTCGACGGCAAGGTGAATATCTTTGATTTATTAATGCTTCTCGCAGGCTGGGGGGATCGCGACTTGGGAGTGGACATGAACTTCGACGATATAGTGAATTTAACGGATATCTTAATACTAATTTCCGTGTGGGGCAACACCTGCTAGGCCATCAGGGCTTCTTCACCAAGAACACACAAGCATCTCTCCCGCCTGCCGTTTTGAGCGCCTTACTCTTGTCACGGGCGACTTTCTTGATGGTTGGCAATTTTTTCTTTGCTTTTATAAATCCTATCAGCCGGTCTACTTCTACTCCGCGGTTTTGCAGTTCGGCCCGCTTCTCGTTAATCGCGCCTATGATTCTCGGGATCTCGATATCTCTAAGCTTGACCTCCATGCGTTCACAGCATTTGCCGCACATAATGCATAAACTCCCACCAGGAGCGCCCTCTATCAAAAGATGGATATGCTCTGCAGGCGTGCCTCGGCACCTGCTGGGCTTCTTTTCATGGATAGAGCACAGACGGACCGGCCTTCTCATAAAGGAATTAGAGGGTTTAAGGGGAAAAAATAGTGCTTTTCGCTTCGCTTCAAGCCCTTCATTGTAGAAGCGGGGTGTAGTAACAATGAAGTGCGGGGGACGCGATTCGAACGCGCGCAGACCTAAGTCACAGGATATCTACAGCTTTTCCGCCAGCGCTTTTGCGCCGAAGGCGGAAAAGGGCTGCTTAAGTCCTGCCCGTTTGACCAGGCTCCGGCACCCCCGCAGGAAACGGGAAGAAAGCGGAAGATATTAGAAGGGGCGAAAATAAAAGCAGATTGTAGTGTAACCTGCGCGCATGTGGGTTTTTATTAGGCTAGCAATTATAAAGAAAACGATGAAAATCGACAGGAGTTTCATCAAGGGTTTGATAGCTGGAGTTGCCGTTGGGCTTGTATTCTGCATAATCACTGGATTGTTTGGCAAGGTTTGGTGTTTAATTTAAGATGAGCTCTATGAAATTTACAACGGGATTCGCAATAGGTTTTTTGATTATGATGGGTTTTGGGTTCTTAAACCAGTATTATTTAAATCCACCATGCCCGGGAGCTATCCATTGTGTTTCAAACCCCATCGGTGAGATAAGTTCAAAAATATACTCGGCTACTAGTGGTATGGCAGTGGTTACACAAATATTATGTTTTAGCTCAGGAGGGGAGAGGATAACCGATGATGTGATATTGAACCGACTTTCAAACATAGATACAATAACCTTCACATGTGGCGATTCGGTCTGTAGTGGGAGTACTCCATCAATTACCGTGGCCAGCAATAGTATAACCGCTAACAGGGCTGCACAGTTCAAAATCAGGGTATCCTGCCGGGAGTCAGCCGGTACTTACGACTGCGAGCTGACTGTTGTCAATCCCTGAACTCTTCCTCTCCCGAGAACAAACCGTTTTTATGCTTCTAGGTTCAAATAGGGGAGCTAAAAGTATTTGTGTGAGCAAAAATGGAAGGAAAAGTAAAGTGGTTTAATGACGTAAAAGGGTATGGCTTTATTGAGGGCGAGGATGGGCAAGACTATTTCGTGCACCATAGTGCTATAGAAAAAAACGAGCGCATTCGCGATAATGACCCGGTGTCCTTTGACGCTGTAAAAGGCGACAGAGGGATGAAAGCCGAAAAGGTTGTTTTGAAGAAATAAGCATTTCTTTCTGCCTTTTTTTTCTGAAGAGACCTAGATTTCGGTGTACTGTCAGGTATGACGAAGGATTAACCCATGAAAGCCGCAATCTTCGACTGGGACGGCACACTGGTGGACTCCTTCCCAGTAGCGTACAAGGTGTTCAAACAGGTCTTAGGGGACGATTTCACTGAGACAGATCTGAAAAACAGCTTTGGCGTGGGGGCCGGGGGGGTCGTAAGAGGCTATTTTGAAAGGAAGGGCATCCCATACAGCGAAAAAAAGATAAAAGAGCTCGCAAAGGAAAAGACCCGAGTCCAGGTCACACTGGCATCTGAGACAAAAGTCCTTCCCGGTGTCATCGAAACCCTGGACTTCCTTAAAAAAGAGAAATATAGGATTGCCATATGCAGCTCGAATTATAAGTCGGTCATTGATTCGGTCCTCAAGGAGAACGGGCTTTCCGGCTATTTTGAAGTCATCATCACCGGGGACAATACTTGGGCCAAAAAGCTGAAGCCGCACCCTGACATATTCTTGCATACGGCCGAGGACTTGAAACTCCCGCCAAGGGAGTGCGTGGTCTTTGAGGACTCGCCGATGGGCATCGAAGCCGCGAAGAACGCGGGCATGGAGGTGATCGGCCTGTGCACAGGACCCTTCACAAGGGATGAGGTAAAGGCTAAGGACCCGGACCTGGTTGTGGATTCCTTAAGACAGTTGGACGAGATAAAGGCTTTCCTAGGGTGCTGACTCGCCACGTGGTGGACCCTCTATCGCGTATCTCTTTCTGGGCCTGGGGATCCTCTTCTTTATCTTCCTTGTTATATTACCGCCCTTAGGCCTCGTGAGCAACACTATTGTGAGTATGGCTGCGATGGCCACTAACAACATTATTAAAGACTCATAATCCCTTACGGGTTCGTATGCTGGGGCATAAATCGCCTCTGGTTGCGGTGCTTCCTGCTCTATGACTGGTTCCTCCCGTTCGCCTTCTGTTACTTCAGGCTCTTTCGCCTGGGGCTCTTGCATCTCCTCAGGCTCCTCTTGCGGAGCGGGAGGTTCCACTTCTGGCTCTGGTTCCTGCACCTCGGGCTCAGGTTCCTGTTGCACGGGAATTGGCACACATACATGGTCTGCGCATCGTTCACCTGAGCCGCAATCACTGTTGGAGCAGCATTCATAGGCCACGCACTCACCATTCTCAAAGAAGCCGCAGTCGCACTCTTCTTCGACGCAAACCCCCTGTTCGCAGAACATGCCTGGACAGTCACTGTCCCTGCTGCAGGGCTTCACGTCAAATATTACGGTTTCCTTGTCCCTGTTCTCATCATTGGAGAGCCTGAGCAGTAGCCTGTTGCTGCCAGAGGCTTCCGGTGATATGTGTATGGTTAATGTGACTGTCTTTTCCTCCCTTTCCTCCAGGCTTATGGTCTCGTTTGTTGACGTCCAGCCCTCGGGCAGCCCTGATAGGTATACTAGGACGTCCCGCTCGTTGTAGTCGCCCCTGTTCCTCACCAAAACGTCAAGTTCGAGCCTTTCGCCCTTGTTAGCATGATAGGTTTTCCTAGGCAAACGGATTTCGACGTCGTGCTTTCTGCCTCCGCCACCGGAAGAGCTGGAAGGCGAAGCAGTCAGGGTTATATTTACCAATGTGTTTGTCGTGAAATTGAAGCTGACTGAGTTTGATGCATAACCGCTCTTTGAGGCCTCTGCCGTATAGTTGGTCCAGCGCCTTGTCGCTCCGGAGCTGTTCTTGTACTCCGTCACTTCGAATATGGCGATTCCATTCGAGTCTGTCAATCCGGTGTCATATGAGTCGCTGGTCCTGTTATACAGAGTAATGCTTGCACCGCTGACAGGTGAGCCATCGCTCACGCCGACCTTTACGACCCATTGGCGAGTCAGTTCTGAACCTGGCACCGACTCCGTGGGATATGTGGAATTCAGGACTACCGAGGCAGAATTTTCTAGATACATCCCATGATGGAACTGCTGTACTGTGCAGTTGGCTATTTTGACACCCGTGACCCCGGTTACATTAACGCCTGCCTCCCAAATCCCAAGGTTGGTGCCGTCTATGGTGTTTCCAGCACAATCTAGTACTATGTTATCGGCGGTTATGTTCATACATGAGGAACCGTGGTCATTGATGTCAGAGGTGAGCTTGTAGTATTCCCCGGCTGAGTTCAGGACCGAGCAGGAGGTTATCTCGGTATATGCCTGGGCAAGGGTGCTAAAGGCCAGCACGCACAATACAGATAGGATCAAATATCTCATTTAAATCACCAGAATTAGAGAATAGAGGTGTATATTAGAAAGTCTGGTTTAAAAAGTTTTTGATTCTGCTTTGGATAAATAACCCTGTTATGGACAACGGTATTAAAAAACAGGCTAAGGCCATGCTGAGCATGATGACTTTACCGCTGGTCTTGCCGCCAGCTTATCTTTTCTATGAGATCGCCGAGAGGCCGATAGTCTACCTAAACCCGGCTGTGTACAGGATGTCGATGTTCCTGAGGCATGGGGGATGGTACAGGGAAAGGCTGGACAAGACCATAGAGCTGCTAAATCTCGAACCGGGCATAAGGGTCCTGGAGGTGGGCTGCGGGTATGGGATTTTCAGTAAGAGACTAATAGACCGGGGTGTCGACCTGACGGCCATAGATGTGGATGACAGGTGTATCAACAAGCTTTACAAGCAGCATGGGGGCATTTTTCAAAAAGGCGACGTCAGCGCTCTAGAATTCGAAGACGAGTCATTTGACAGGGTCGTGATGTTCGACGTGTTGCACCATGTCGCCAAGAGCGAAAAGGCCGTGGACGAGATGTACCGCATCCTGAAGCCGTCCGGATACGCCATAATATGGGAGGGGAGTGAAGCCCTAGTGGAGGATTACATAGCCCCCAAACTCGGCTCCCTGCTCGTCAGGGTGCTCGACGGCGACGGAGTCCACGACCCGGAGCTGCACAAGGCCGTCAAGAAGTACGGTCTGGAGAATATGGGGGATTACTGCTTCAAGCTGAGCAAGGCC
>JAFGQM010000043.1 GCA_016935655.1 Candidatus Altarchaeota archaeon
AGAGAACAAGAGCCTCCTTTCCGACGAGGAGATACTAACCAGGATATCGGAAAAACTATGAAAATTTTGCTCAAGAACGGATTTGTAGTAGACCCTTCGACAGGGTTAAACGAGGTGGGTGACATATTCATCGAGAACGGCAGATTCGCCGGGATGACCGAGCCAGAAAAGACCATAGATCTGGGCGGGAGGGTCGTGATGTGCGGGGGCGTGGACATCCACAGCCACATAGCCGGCAGCAAGGTAAACATGGGCAGGATGATGCGGCCTGAGAACAAGTTGAATGTTCCGGATACGCACACTACGGGGGTCCTTTACGCGAAGATGGGGTACACGTTCGTAACAGAGCCTGCGATGCCCCCGCTGAAGGCGTTACACACCCACCATGAGCTCCATGACACGCCATTCATAGATAATGCAGCTCTTGCGCTCCTTGACAACAATCATTTCATAGCCGAGAACATAGCCGAGGGCAAAAAAGAGGAAAACAACCAGTGGGTTGCCTGGTACCTAGCAGCCACAAAAGGATACGGGATAAAGGCAGTCAACCCCGCTGGCGGCATCTCATGGGAATGGGCTAAGGAGCTGAGCGATCTTGACGAGAAGTGTGAGCGGATCGGAGTCTCCCCCAGAGAGATAATGACAGAGCTTGTGAGGGTAAACGAAGAACTAAAACTACCTACATCCTTCCATCTCCATCTGAACAATCTTGGAATTTACGGGAACAGTGACAACACTACGAAATCAATCGACATATGCAGCAAGGGCAGGACCCATATAGCCCACCTGCAGCTCAGCTGCTACTCGGGCGACTCCTGGGCCACCATGGCCAGCGATGCAGACAGGATATGTAAGAAGCTGAACAAGACGGATGGCATCACATGTGACATGGGGCAGGTTGTCTTCGGGGATTGCACTACGATGACCGCAGACGGCAGGTTGGAATATCATCTCCAAAAGCTTACGCATAACAAGTGGGTGAATTTTGATGTCGAGAATGAGACCGGTACAGGCGTTACCCCCTACACCTACTCAAAGAACGTCGCAGTCAATGCGATACAATGGGCCATAGGCCTTGAATTGGCCCTACTCCTCAAGCCTGGGAAGGTGGCCTTATCCACGGACCACCCAAATTGCGGGCCTTTCTATGCGTACCCGAAGATAATAACTTGGCTTATGTCCAAGCAGGCCAGGGACAAGGAATTCAGTGAGTGCAACCAGGATGCTGCCAAGAGATGCATCCTGCCCTCGCTGGATAAGGAGCTCACGCTGTATGAGATAGCCCAGCTGACCAGGTCGACACCAGCCTCGATCCTGGGAATCGGGCATGGAATCAAGGAGGGCAACAAGGCGGATATAGCCGTTTACGACTTGCATCCCGACGAGAGAAATCCCGGGAAGATAGAAAACGCATTCTCTGATGCGTTTTTGGTGCTCAAGGACGGCGGGGTCATATACCAAAACAAGAACTTTAGGGAAACTTATGGCAAGACCATAGCCGTCGAACCCAAATACAAACTTGATGAGAAATATATAGAGGATAAGTTCTATGAAGAATATTCGGTCCTGTCGGAACACTTCAAAATCTAAGATGATCCTGTTGAAGCTGAGGAAGGAGCCTTCCATGGCTGTGGATGCGGAGTCGCTATGTGTGGATAGCCTTGTGCTCAAGAGCCAAGAGCAGATCATAAATCTCCCCGTGTATAGGGGCAACAAGAAGGAGAGGATCGGTGACTATTTCGATCTAGAGTTCCAGCCTGGAAAGGAGGATCTTGTGAAAATCCACGGTAACTTGTCCAGGTTCAATAGGATAGGCCAGGGCATGACCACCGGCGAGATGGAGATCGACGGGAACGTGGGGAACTACCTTGGAGCCCTTACGAAGAGCGGCAAGATAATAGTCAAGGGAGACGTAGCCGACTACTGTGGCGCAATGATGACTGGGGGACGGATAGAGATCCACGGGAACGCCAGGAACTACCTGGGTGCGAACTACATCGGCCATAAGAAGGGCATGAGGGGTGGGGACATAACGGTAAACGGGAACGCTGGTTTAGATGCAGGAGCGTACATGGCTGGCGGGACGATCACCATAACCGGGGATGGCCTTGACTTTTTGGGTTTTGGGATGACGGATGGGGTGATAAAGGTGAGGACTCCTGGCTATGCAGCCGGCGGCTCAATGACTGGCGGCAGGATAGAATGTGAAAGTGCGGACTTGCTGCCTACATTTTCCGACAAAGGGAACGGGACCTTTGCCGGCGACCTTGCAGCCGGCGGAAAGGGAGAGATTTATATATCGGCGTGTGCAAATAAATCCGGGAAATGAATCGACTAAAACTGATAATCGGAATCATAGTCTTTGGTTCCCTGTGGGGCTTTTTGGAGGCCAGTTTCGGCGGGTTCCTGCACTTCATCCACCTTCCACAGAAGGGTATCATAATGGCCTCTCTGGCCATCGGGATAATGTCCTATACGCGCGCGATGTACCATCGCCCCGGCATGGAGCTTGCCATGGGGGTTGTCGCAGCGGCCCTTAAGTCAAGCAATGCACTCTTCCTAGGGGCGGATGTCATAAGGCCCATGCTGGCCATTTTGCTGGAAGCCTTTGTCTTCGATCTTGCAATTACCACCCTCTCCAAAATCAATGCAAAAGATTATATGAAAGCAGTCGCTGGGGCACTAGGCGGCTGGGGAGGCACCGCTGTGTTCTCCTTTGTTTTAGCATACGTGTTGCAAATAGGCTTCTGGGCCAAACTCGGCTTCTTCGGGATACTGGAATACCTATACACGGAAGGGGCTATAATAGCCTTTGGGTGCGCTATAGCAGCTGTTTTAGGCGCTAAAATTTACAGAACCTCCAGACTCAAGTTCCCGCATATCTACTCCATGAGGTCGACATCCTACTACCAGTCGTCTGCGGCCTTTATAAGCGTGTTCTGGGTCTTGGGAGTGTTTCTTGCATTCTAGATGGATATCATCATAACCGGCCAGCCAGGCGTCGGGAAGACCACCGTTTGTGAAAGGCTGATTTTGATTCTGAAGAAAAACGGACTGCGTTGCGGTGGGGTCCTAAGCCCGTGGGTGCCAGAAGGCTTTGACATAGTCGATATCCAGACCGGTGAAGCAAGGCCGTTCGCAAGGCTCGGCAAGGGGGAAGTGACGGTCGGTTCCTTTGTCTTTGACAGGAAGGGCGTGGATTTCGCTCTGGGGGCCTTGGAAAACTCAAGAGACTGTGACGTTATATTCATAGACGAGATCGGGTCATTGGAGCTGCGCGGCGGCGGCCTGATGCCAGCCGTCAAGCTATTGGCCGCTTCCGATACCCCCCTGATAATCATCTCGAGGTCCTGGCTCTCAAACCAGGTCAAGGAGCTGCTTTCCAAAAGAACCTTTTTGACATTTGAAGCAACCGAGGCGAACAGAGAGGACCTGCCCCCAGAGATATCCCGGGTCTTTCCATAACCTCCTTTTTTAGATTATACCCTAAAAACTACCAGAATGAAACTCGGAAGGAAATTCCATTTTGACGCAGCGCATTACATACTGGATGCTGGGGAGAAGCAGTGTGAGGAGCTCCACGGCCACACCTATGCCCTGGAGGTGGTAGTGGAAGGCAATGTAGGAAAAAACGGAATGGTGATGGACTTTGCCGATCTGAAGAAGATCGTGAATGAGGCGATATCAAAACTCGACCACAAGAACCTCAACCACCTTTTCAAGAACCCTACCGCAGAGAACATAGCCCAGTGGATATTTGACCAGCTCAAACCGAAAATTGACGTGGTGTCAGTAAAGCTCTGGGAGGGCGAGGGCAAGTGGGTCGAGGTATCCCGGTGATAATTCACTCAGCCCATACACAAAAAGGTTTTTTATATTTGTCCCTTAAATCACCCTACAAATTCAAAAGAGGTAATATGGCGTTCAGAGAAAGCGAAAAAAGACAGCAGATAGGCAACATACTCCGGCTGACCCACCCCACGACAATCAAGAGGGTAAGGGAAGAGCTCAAGAAGGCAGGTGCAAGCAGCAATAAGAAGGCGTATCTAAAGTCTCTTCTGGAGAAGGAGAAGGACAGGGACCTGTACATAGAGGAATATGTAGAGCTCACCAAGTTCCAGAAGGCCATCCAGGGCGAGTCCATGAACGAGCAGGAGCTCAGAGTACTGATAGACGGTATGACTGGGGACGCTCTTTTGGACGTAGAGATGAGCAAACTCTAGTCTATCGCTTATGTTGCGTTCTAAACTGCTTAGCAGAGGCGAGATACGGGGGCGTCCCATCCTCCACACAATAAACAATTCTTTTTGGAGTAATCCTAAATATCCGTCAGAATGTTTGACAAACCGAAGAAGCTCCTGACTTTTTCAATACCGGAGCAGGAAAAGCCCAAACACCCAGAAAAATATTTGCATGAACCCGGCCGACTAAGCTAGTCTAGTCGGTTTAATTGGCCCAAACCGCAATATACCCATGGTATCCAAACCGAGGGTCGTTTCAATTCTGAAACATGGGCCTCTAAAAGGCAGGGAGCTCTACAACCTGCTCACAGACAACAAGGTCCCGCGCCTTGACGACGCGTTTAATGAGATTGTAGACGAGCTCTGGTCCATCTGCAAATCTTCTGAAAAAATCGAGCTAAGACGGATAGACAATCGTTATCTCCGCATCGACAAGGAACTAAGGGGCAATCGGGTCTATCGCCTTTCGCCCTCGATACAGCGCGAGTTCATGGATTATTCGGTGGTAGGGCTGAAAGAGGACCCCAGGATTGATGTAGCATTCGCCAGGATGCGGGAAGAGCTCGAAAGGAACAATAAGCGAAAATGGGAAGTCGTCGATGACGTCCTCAGGGAGATAATAGGCAGGACACCTCAAAAAGACAAGGTACTCAAAGACTGTTGTTTCATAGTCGCGGGGGATGTGGCCCTTGGCATGACCAACGACCTCCTGAGAGAATGTGGATCAACTGGGGAGCTGGTGAAGGGCTCTGACCTCGATGTAGTCGTGGTGTTCACCGACAAATCCCCAAAATCAGAAAGAGAAGGCCTAGACAGGGTCTTCCACAAGGCTAAGTGGGACTTGCTGAGGGGGCCTGCAAAAGAAGAGTTGGATTACCGAATAAAGGACCTGGCCGCAGTCCGCCGGCAGGCGGGGATGAAGAACCTTGATGATACGATAGCCTCCAAGGTCCTGTGGGAGGGTAAGTTCCTTTTTGGGGCTAAGGATGTTTTTGGCAGTATTCTGGAGATTTTGGGCGAATCCGGAGCAACAAGGAAGTTGCAGGCTTATCTTGCCGCTGCGCGCGCAAACAGAAGGCTGGAGGAACAGGAATTACTTGGCAGGCATTTGGAATAATTTTTAAACACCTACACATAACTATTAAGGAAAATGGCTTTGACCAGAAGGGGAGCGGCCCCCGCCAAGGGGAAAGAAAGCTCATTGATGAAGGAGCTGAAGAAGATCGAGGAGGAGGAGAGGGTCATAGAGACCGAAGAGAAGATAATAGAGCAGCGCCAGGCTGTTTTAAGGACCCTCGAGGAGCTCGGCCTCATGAGGTGGAGGAGCTATTATGTGCTCACCGCCGGTGCGATTCTCCTTTTGGCCCTTACCTTTGTGACCTCCCTTTGGGTCATGAACGATCAGCTCATGCAGGTCCAGGACTCAATCAATACGGTCAAGCTGGAAGTCCAAGAGGTGCAGACAAGCGTGCAGATCTTGCAGAGCGAGATAACGGATTTGGACTTGAGCTTGTTACAGGTTTCACAGGACTTGGAGAGGATACAGAACATACTTTCAAGCTTTGTGACATTGGCGGAGCTTCCAGAGCAGATATAGCAAGGCTCTTTTCGATTTCTTTATTGGATTTTGCCTATACCATAACGACATCAAAATCCTTTGCGACCTTTGTTTCAGGGAATATGCTCTTCGCCTCTTTCTCCAAGCCAGCAACCTTTATGTACCTCTGGCTTATGTGGTTCAGGTACAGTCTCTTCACGCCAGCCCTTTTCGCTATCTCTGCGGCCTCCTTGGCTGTGCTGTGCTTCCCCTCCAAGGCGCTTTCCTGTAGGTCATGCGCGAAGGTGGCTTCATGGACCAGGACATCACTGCCCATGGCCAGCTCGACTGCAGCCGCACAGGGCCGTGTATCGGGTATGTAAGCCACCTTTCTGCCCTTGACAGGCGCGGCGAGTACGTCATCCGGCTTTATCACCCTGCCACCGACCTTCACTTCGTCACCATGCTGAAGCCTGCCAAACAACGGGCCTTCAGGGACCCCCAGCTCAAGGGCTTTTTTCTTGAGGAACCTCCTCCTGTCCTGCTCCTGGAAGGCAAAACCCAGTGTGGGTACATTATGGTCAAGACCCACGGAGAGAATCTTGAATTCATCGTTCGCGAAAATCTGGGTCACCTTCCTTGGCCTGATCTCGTTTATCTCCAGGTCAAAACCCTCCAGTATGAAATGTCCGGTCGTGATAATCTTCTCGATGATCTCCGTTATCCCCCGGGGCCCATAAATCTGCAACTGCTCCTTTCTCTTGAAGAGGTCCATGGTCTGTATTAATCCCCCAAGCCCCAGGCAGTGGTCGGCGTGGAAGTGGGAAACGAATATCTTATTCAGCCTCATGAACGGGATCTTCGCGATCCTCATCTGCCTTTGCGTACCCTCCCCACAGTCAAACAGGACCCTCTCCCCACGGAACTCCAGGTAAAGCGCTGGCATACCCCTCTTCTCAGTCGGCACCGACCCTGACGTTCCCAGAAACTGTACTTTTATCATTTGTGTATCTTTCCTCACGTTGCACAAAAAAGCAGTTAGGTTTTTGAGTATGGACTTATAAAATAAGACAAATGAAACAGCTTCTTGAGAAACTAAGCAATGCCTATGGCGTATCCGGCTATGAGGATGAAGTCAGGGAGATCATGGCCAAGCAGCTCTCCAAGGTAAGTGAGGTGGAGACAGACAAGTTTGGTAACGTAATCGGCAAAAAGGGCAGTGGGAACCCTAAGATCATGCTGGCTGCACATATGGACGAGGTCGGGTTCCTTGCCAAGTACGTTGACGAGAACGGATTCATAAAATTCATAAAGATGGGCGGGCTGGACGACCAGATACTCCCTGGCCTACTGGTCAAGATCCTGGCCGAAAAGCGCCAGATACCTGCCGTCATAGGGTACAAGCCTCCGCATCTGATGAAGGACGAAGAAAGCAAGAAGAAGGTAAAATACGAGGACCTGTTTATCGACACTGGGCTGAGCAAGGAAGAGACCGCTAAATTGGTCCAGGTGGGGGACCCTATAGTGTTCGACTCAAAATTTATCGATCTAAGCAAGGACACCGTATTGGGCAAGGCGTTCGACAACAGGGTCGGTTGCGCTGTCCTTGTAGAGGTGATGAAGCGCCTCAATGATTTCCCCGGAACCGTATACGGTGTGGCCACCACTCAGGAAGAGATTGGGCTGAAGGGCGCGAGGACCGCAGCCTTCAAACTGGACCCCGATTACTCGCTGGCCTTGGACACTACAATCGCTGGAGGGACCCCGGACATATCAAAGAACGAGACTACCATAGAGATGGGCAAAGGCCCATGCATAACCGTGGTCGAGTCCAGCGGACGGGGCATGGTGCCCTCGCCGAAGGTTAAGAAGCATCTGGTAAAATGTGCCAAAGACGCCAACATTCCCTACCAGCTCGACGCATGGAAGGAGGGGATGACTGATGCGGCCATCATATACATGACGCGCGAGGGCATACCAAGCGGCGGCATATGCGTCCCTGCAAGATATATACATGCGCCCTATGGTATAGTCCATATGGGGGATATAGAGAATGCAATAAAACTGACCATTGAGTCTTTGAAGCACATAAAGGAGTTGGGGTAATCCTCAAACAAAAACAAAATTCACCTCCGGGATATCAAACCTTCTTTTCACAAGCTCCTTTATTATCCTGATCCTTCTTCCCGGCATATCATCCCTATCCCTCTTGGGCAGCTCGACCTTTAAGGAACCTTCACCCCTCGTTATCCGCGGGCTCATGGGGGAACAGAGTTTTTTTAGGAACGAGTCTATGTCCTTGCCATCCTCATAGACCATGACCCTTTTGCCAATGGCGCTCTTGACCTTGGTTATGTTGCTGCCCTTTTTGCCTATCGCCATGCCCAAGCTGCCTTCCTGGACTATGAAGTTCAGCGCGCCCTCAGCCTCAAAGCACTCTACGACACAAGCACCGGTGAGCTTTTCAAAGGCGTTCATATACCTAAGGTCCTGTGTATTCAGTCGCATCTTTATTTGAGCTGCAGTATCTTGCTGCTACCCTCTTTCACTATGGCTAAAGAGGAAATAGGGAATGGTTTTGCACACGCATAACCCAGTTCTTTTGATTTTCCTGCATACTCGAGGTAGGGGATGTTTGAGAGCGCAGAATACCTCTTCAGGTCCTCTTTCATGTCTAGGGGGGCATTAGAGGCGACTATCACCATCTTCACACCGCCCTTCAAAAGGCCCTTCTTGACCCTCTTCCGTCCGATGATGATCTCTCCATCCTTCAGTACCTTCTTGATCTCCTCATCGAAGTTCATTGTAGTTAGTTGGATTAACCAGCAAATTGTCGACCACCCATAGGTCTTCGGATAATTTGAAGCCCAAGGAATAAAAACACTTGAAACGCATCTGACCGAGTTTTTAAGCCTGCCGCATAAAATTTATCCAGATTTGAATGGATAAACTCGACAAAGAGATCCTAGAGCAGCTTCAAGAGAGCTATGCGCTAGTCCCGAAGGTCACGGAGATAGCCAAGAGGATAGGCAAGTCCTCAGCCACAGTCCATAGCAGGATAAAGCGCATGGAGAAGAAGGGCGTAATAAAGGGTTACACGGCAATCCTTGATCCCGAGAAGATAGGGAAGAAGCTCAATGCATTCTATTTCATAAAGGTCCACAGGGGCATTGAGGAAGGCCTAGAAGACAAGACCGTGGAGGCGCTTTTGAAGATGTCCGAGGTGAAGAACGTCTATTGGACCATGGGCGAATGGGACCTCGTAGTCGAGGTGGCTGTGGAAGACGCTAGCGAGTATATAAAGTTCGCGCGCAAGATAGAGCCTCTCCCGGGCGTAAAGGAGAGCAAGGGGAAGTCAGTGCTCAAGACTTACCCCTCCAAATATAAACTATAAGGATAATGGAGCTCACTGAACGGGAAAAGCTAGTTCTGTTTGGACTGGTCAAGTGGCCTAATCTTAATGATACGGAGCTATCTGAGAGAATAGGTCTGAACAGGTCTACCCTGACTTCCATCAGAATGCGCCTAACCAAGGAGAGGTATTTCGACTCCATACTCCTCCCTGACTTGGCTAAGATAGGCTGTGAGCTTATAGCTGCCCTCCACAGCGACTATAATCTTCTTGCCCCATTCTCTGTGAGGAAGAAGACAGCAATACTGGTCAGGGAGAAGTTCAGAAGCTACTTCCTTGCCGCCGGCGTGGACAAGGAGAGGGTAGTTATAGCCGCATCCAGAAACTTCACCGAGCTGAGGGAGCAGGTAGACTACGAGGAGGCCATATACTGGTCAAAGGGCTATCTGACCGAGGAGGGGACATTATACACCTATTTTCCGCTGGAGTACAGCAAAATCTTCAATTTCCTGGACTATAGCGACCTCCTTTACAAACATTTCAATCTCAATCTTGGGCTCCCAAGTGGCGGGGCTGACAAGAATTTTCCATATTCCAAAAGGGTTGAGTTGAAGGACAAGGAGAAATTACTCCTGTACGCCTTGGTGAAGTACCCTACGCTTAGTGATACGGACCTAGCTAAAAAACTATCCACCACCCGCCAGACTGTCAGTTCTACCAGAAAGCGGTTCCTTGGGGAGGGCCTTCTCAAGCCTTGCAATATCCCGAACATCAAAAAACTGGGATTCGAACTGCTGGTGTTCCATCATTCGCTCTTCAATCCAAAGTTTAAGCTTAGCGAAAGGATTAACGAGTCCAGCAAGGCTGACTATTCCAAAGATTGGAACAGCTCCTCCATCCTGGACATCTCCAGCAATCTTGAGAACATAGCACTCCATGTCTTCAAAAGTTATACCGATTTCCAAAGAGAATTCAAGGGCCATCTCTCATTCTACAAAAAGGAGGGCTTCCTGCTGAAGGATCCCAAGATACGGATTTTCCCGATAAAGGATCTTACGCCAATGAGCGATATCCGCTTCGACCTGCTAATGAAGAAGGTCCTTGATATAACCGTCGAGGTCTAAGGCTTGGCCAGCAGATAGAAATTCCTTCCCCGAAATTGGAGAAAATTCACTGCATTGTATCCGGATTTGGTCACATATCTGTCGAATAACTTTGAGGTCTTCATCCTCCACCCTCTTGCCCCACCTATATCCCTCCCCATGAGGCTTGTGAAGTCGGTCGGTATCTCCACCAGGACCTCCTTGCCCTGAGGCGCACTCCCCCCCTCGACAATCGGTATCTTGTCTAAAACGCCTTCGGGTTTTTGGCCCCCGATCGTCTTTAACTCCCACTTCGCTAAGAAGCGATCATTCGAGACTGCATCAGAAAACCCTCCTTGTACGTCCTTGTAATACGCTTTGTAATACCTGACACCCCTCGCACCGCACTTTCTGATATAAAGGCTTGCATTCTTGCCCTCTAGGGGGTCATAGGTCCAGTAGACCACATTTATGCCCCTCTCCAGTGCAATCTCCCTCATCCTGAGCATCATCCTCTCGCCGACGCCAAGGCCTTGGCATTTTGGGATGACATGCACTCCGTGCATATAATGCTCCTCTTGCAGGGAAGTAGGGAACTCATAAAGGTACCCGATCATCTCGCCCCCCCCGTATGCACCGAGGACCATGCCCATCGGAGGCTCCTTCATGGCGACGGCCTTGAACAGATGCGGCGCCACAGTGCCTACCCCGGGCGCAAATCCGACCGCCTCTTGTACTTTGAGGATGTCATAGAACTCTTCCGTATCCCTTAGCTCTCTGACCTCTATCTGCACACCAATATTATCAAAAAAACGCGGATAA
>JAFGQM010000007.1 GCA_016935655.1 Candidatus Altarchaeota archaeon
CCTGCTTTCCCTTCTCAAACCCCTCGGCGACCTCGTCTATCTCGGTCCTTTGTAAGTTCCTTATCTCGATGAAAATCTTGTTCAACGTCTCCCCAATGAGGGCCAGATGGAACAGGAACTCAGCATGCCTGTCCCTTTGTATCACCTGGTTCGAGACCATCACCGGCTTCAGGCCGAGTTCCTTCATGGTTATCTCCTGTGTCTCCATCGCCTTCGGCCCGAGGGCGGCCTGCGTCCCGACTGCACCGGTCATCTGGCCGACAAGTATGCGGGGCTTGTACTCTGACAACCGGTCCAGGTGCCTTTGAACTTCAGTAGCATAAATTGCGAACTTCAGACCATACGTGGTCGGGACTGAATGCTGCGCATGTGTCCTGCCTACACAGACTGTCTTCTTGTGCTCCTTCGCGAGTTTAAGGAGCACAGCCTTCAGCTGCTTCAAATCGTCCCCCAAGAAGACCATGAAATCTCTGAGTTGGAGCGCAAGGGACGTGTCCATGATGTCGGCGGAGGTCGCACCCAGGTGCACATACTTACCTGAATCGCCCTCGCACTGCTCGCTGAGGGCCTTGACCATCGCCATCAAGTCGTGGTTTATCTCGTCCTCGATGGCCCTGACCCTTTCGACTTTGACGTATCTAGTGGAAGCCTTCCTGGTTATCTCATCAGCGGCCTTCTTTGGGATGCCGCCTACCTTGGCATGCGCGCGCGCAAGGGCAGCCTCCACGTCGAGAAGTCGTTGGAGCTTGTTCTCCTCGTCAAAAATCGCCTTCACCTCTTTGCTCCCGTAGCGCCCGTCGATAGGATGAATAGCCATTTTCCACTAGCGTTAAATTAGACAGTGGAGGGATTTAAATCGCTTTTTTAGGCTGTTTACTAGCCGACAATCAACATGAGGTTGCCCAATGGCATATCAATAAAATAGTTATCGCTGAATTGTTTTTATTTTCCCTTTATTATAATAGACTATGGACCCTGTCAGGACAGCCCAGGACATCAAGAGCATGAAAACCAGGGGCGCATTAAAGATAGCGATAGCGGCCGCAAAATCGCTTCGTGACTATTCAGACGGCTACAGTGGCGGGCAGGACAAGTTCCTCAAAGACCTGGAGAGGAATGGCCGGATACTGAAGAACTCGCGCCCTACTGCAGTCTCACTGCCCAATGCAGTCAACTATGTCATCTATATGGCTAAGAACACTCCTGACAGGAAGGAGCTTGTAGGGAAAATCGATGATTTCATGGATGAGCAAAGGGGCGCCCTTGAGAGGATAGCTGAGATAGGCTCGAAAAGGATCGAGGAGGGGGACACCATCCTGACCCACTGCAACTCCATGACTGCGCTGGAGACCATAAGGGCGGCGTGGGACAGCGGCAAGAAGATAACGGTGGTCGCGACAGAGACTAGGCCAAGGCATCAGGGGTATCTGACATCGAAGTACATGGCCAAGCACAGGATCCCGGTCACACTGATAATCGACTCTGCCGTCAGGTTCGCGATGAGGAAGCTGGATGTGGACAAGGTGCTCATAGGGGCAGACACTGTCTGTGCAAACGGGGCGGTCATAAATAAGATAGGCACCTCACAGGTCGCCCTAGTGGCAAAGGAATCCAATGTCCCGGTCATGTGCGCGTGCGAGACCATCAAGTTCTCCCCAGAGACCATGCTGGGGGAGCTTGTCGAGATCGAGGACAGGGACCACAGGGAGATACGGGGTCCTATAAGGGGCGTGAAGATGCTGAATCCGGCCTTCGACTTCACCCCGCCTGAGTATGTGGATGTGATAGTGACAGAGGACGGTATAATCTCCCCGTACATGGCCTATGAGGTCCTGAGGGACAAGTTCAGCTGGGATCTGAAGAAACATGGATAGTATGATTCTTGGACTTATAGATAAGTCCATCACAGCGGTCAAGGGGCGGGATGCGCTGGAGCTTAGAAGGATCTCGTCAGAGGCCATAAACGAGGCCGCGATAGAGCAGCACAGGGAACTGATACTTCTGGGTCTTATTGACTATGCCCTGAGCAAGATACTATCGAAGACCCACTACGAGAAGGTACCGGAGGGATTCTATGAGGAGATCCAAAAGTACTTGGAGTCCGCCAAGACTGGAGGCGATGAAAACGTATTGCTCAATCTGGAAAAAATCGAGGACATGGTGATAAAGCTCGACGAGTCAGAAGGCAGATATGAAGATAACCTAATGGAAAAGGCGAGGGTGAAGAAAGCGGCGAAGCTGTATTACAGCGGTCTGTCCTTGAAGCGGGCCGCAGGGCTCACCGGGGCCAACCCCTCGGACGTCCTGGCATTCGTGGGGCAAAGCAGGATACACGAGTTCAGGGACGAGGGGCCCCTGTCCAACAGGATAAAAATTGCAAGGGAGGTTTTTGAATGAGAAGAAGGGTCGTCTGTGACGCAAGCGCGCTTATATCGATGTCCATGAACTGCATGTTGCCCGTGTTGGTCGACCTGAGCGAAAGGGTGGACTTCGTCATCCCTGAGAGCGTCGTAGACGAGGTGATAAACGTACCTAGGGACATAAGGAGGTACAAACTCGGCGCTCTTAGATTCTCGGCACTTATGGAAAACGGCATAATCTCCGCCGAAAAGCCAAACGGAGAGCAGACCCAAAAGATCATAGACACCGCCAATTCCATCTTTTGGATGAAACACAGGCCGATAAAGGTAGTCCATGGGGGGGAGGCCGAAGCACTAGTCCTGGCAAAGGAAACCAACGGCGTACTGCTCATGGATGAAAGGACATTGAGGTTTCTTGTGGAATCACCTGAGAATATGAAGGGGCTTCTCCAGAGAAGAATGAACAGGGAAATTTATGAGAACCGGGACAATATGAGGGCTTTCCAAAGCCTTACACAAGGCGTCCCCATAATAAGATCCTCCGAGGTCGTGGCGATAGCATACGAGAAAGGCGTGCTGGAAAAATATTTCGGCGGTGGGGGGAGGGAGGTCTTGGAATCGTGCCTCTGGGCGCTCAAGTTCTCAGGCTGTTCCCTCACGCAGGAGGAGATAGAACAGTATCTAAGACTTGGAGGCTTGAACTGAGAGAAGATGGGGTATGTTGAACTTGGGTATAAGCCTGGAAAAGACGACTTGGTCTGCAAGTATTTCCTGGAACCAGCTCTTAATTTCTCGATGGGGGAGGCTGTGGAACTTGTGGATATAAAGAGAGGCATCGAGACCAGACCATAAAGGAGTACGGCAATGTCCTGCCCCAAGAGTGGAACGGCACAAAGCCCATGTTCGCCGTCTGCTCTGGAGGGTTGCACCCAGGCCTCATCCCTGCTCTTGTGAACTACTTCGGTAAGGACATAATAATCCAGGTGGGGGGCGGCTGCCACGGCCATCCCGACGGCACCGGGAAGGGAGCAATGGCATTGAGACAAGCAATCGAAGCCGTCATGAATCTGACAAACCTTAGAGAATATGCAAAAGAGAAACCCGAGTTGAGAAGGGCGCTAGAACAGTGGGTCGACTAGGATCCTAAATCTTTATTTCATCTGCCTCGGCCATCTTCATCAAGGCGTCTATGAACTCTGTGTTGGGTTTCTTTATCCTGTACTTCTTGAATATCTCATCTCTTGACAAGTCTGGTTCCTCCTCACTCTTGATTTCCCTGACTTCCTCTTTGATATTCTTCACTATCTCCTGCTTTACCTTCTCATCCTTTACGTTCCTAAGTTGATTTTTCAGGGATCTTACCAGCTTCTTCTCCGCAAGGATCTTGCTTGAAAGCAGATCCATGAAGACCTTTTCCTTGATGTTGTCCTTTGTCGCCGGTACCAGCAATGCGGGTTCCTGCCTAAGCAGTTTTATTTTTACCGCCTCCTCCAGGAAAATCGAACCCAGTTTAGAAGCGTCCAGCCTGCTGTGACCCAATATGGCCCTTTGTTCCTTTAGTAGACGGAGCAGCTCCTCGATGAATATCTCGTCTCTGACCATGTGGTCCCCTCCGGTAGCCAATGTGGCCCTCTTGGTCTTGCCGGAGTACTCCTTGACCAGCTTGAGCAGGATGCCCTCCTTGTTTATCTTGGAATCCAGGAGCTCTACTATGAGGGTCTCCCTGACGAATTTTCGTTTGGTGTTCCTCCTCTGTGCGCTCTTTAGATACCTTCTTACTGCGGAAAGGGACTTGTTTTGTTCCCTTAGGCTATCCTCTAGGTTCTTTATTAGGTTATCCTTCCGCTTATCCTGTGTCTTGAACCCGGAGCCAATTGAATCGTAGATCGGCTCAAGGTTATTTTGCAGCCTCTTCAGTACGGACTCCTGCTGAGCCAATATGCCACCCGCAGAATGCAGCTCCTTCTTGTCAGAACCCGCTAGCATCCGCTCCTTTTCTGAGAGCAGTCTCGAGAGCTCGTCCATGAACTCCTTTTTGGATCTTCCCGGTTTAGTCGCCCTGCGGCCACTAAGGATAGACATGTAGCTGGATGAGAGGGACCTCTTTAAGTCAGTGACCCGGGAGAGCTTTTGGATATATTGCCCGACTGTGCTTTGTTTTTTAGAGCGCTTGTGGTGGGTTTTCCTTGATGCTCTTCTAGCCTTGCCGCCCCTTCGGGTCTTCCTTTTAGTCCTAGGGCTCATTTTTCCCATGCAAAATTAGGTTATGGTCAATAAAAATTTCTCACGGCAATGTCCTGTAGCGCATATTGAGGAGTATCCACTCGGCAACCAACAGGAAAAGCCCTATGAATACCAGGTAGATAGATAAGCTGGTAGTCATCCTCGTCTCAGTAGTCTCGGCCAGCTGCCTGTAGACATCCTTCAACTCCTCCTCTGACTCAACCTTGAAATAATTGCCGCCTGTCCTTTCGGCTATAAACCTCAATGAGTCTTCATCCAGCCTGCTCACTATGCTCAAATTGAAGAATTTGCCGCCCTGCTGGGTGCCTATACCTATCGTGTTCACGATTATGTTGCTGTTTATAGTGTAGTTCAGGGTATCTAGTGGCGGTGTGCCTATGTTGCTCTGCCCATCGGTGAGGAGGACAACCACTTTGCCCCTATCAGTCTGCAGGAACAGATTTGTCGATGCTATGAGGGCATCCCCAACAGCTGTCCCGCCTGCGGTGGAAGGCTGTATCGAATCGATGGATGCCTTAACCGCTTCCAGATCGCTAGTCGGCTTTATGGCGGTGTAAACAACACCCCCAAAGTGTAAGACACCAATCCGTGTGTCCGCAGCGCCCAACGAGTCGACGAATATCTTGGCCGCATCCTTGGCCGCTTCCATCCTATTTGGCAGGTAATCGTCGGCCAGCATGCTCGAAGAGGAGTCTATGGTTAATACGAAGTCAAAGTCCGTTCTGTCGCCAGTATAGATAAGCATCGTCCCGGATAGCGCAAGCACGAGGAAAAGTAGTATAACGCATCGTATGAAGAGGGGGAACATGTTCTTTGAAAGGTCCTGCGACCCGCCCAGTATCCTTGATATGGCCTCAAAATTCGCAAAAATGAACGCGCGGC
>JAFGQM010000044.1 GCA_016935655.1 Candidatus Altarchaeota archaeon
AGAGGATTGGACTTGGTTTAAAGATACCGAAAGAACAAAAAGAATTATTGAATTCGTAAACAAAGAGATACTGGATGCTATCCAAAAAGTTATGGAAGGTGCTCGACATGAAAGCAAAAAGATGGTGTTGTTTGAACATAAGGAGGAGCTCAAAAAGTTAAATAGTATCTCTCGAACTCAGATAGGTTCCTTTATCGATAAGATTCAAATGAATTGCCCGAGAATGACACAGCAAGACTTATCCAGAACTGTTGACATTCTTATAAAAATGGATTTATCTAGGACAGGTTATGGTCTACTCCAGCAGTTGGTTACTCTTTCGCCAAGAGATATTGACGAATTACATGATATACTCGACAAATGGAGTGTTACAGACGCCCACAAAGTTCTTAATGAACTTCAGTGGAGATTAGATGTAATCGAGAAGATAGAGGAGTTGGTTGAAAATCCAGAAACAAAAGAACTTCAGGACCTACAACCATTATTCGAGCAAGGCTTGTGGATATTTGGGCCGGAATACGAGGCAATTGAGTACCAATCTAACAAGTCGTTATCAACCATAATCAAAAGGTTATTTCAAGGGGATGGTACTGAAGTAAAACATCCCCTGAAAAGGCCAGATTTTGTAGTACTTCCAGATTCCTCAATAGCCGTTTATTCAGCAGACGAGTATAACGATGGGGAGGTGTGTGGTGTGAGAAAAGTTCTAATACTTGAACTAAAGAGGGGAGGATTTACTATCGGGCATGATGAAAAAAGGCAGGCTTTGGATTATGCGATAGCAATACGGGACTCGGGAAGAGTTTCCGGAAAAACTGACATCATATGTTTCGTTTTAGCCGCAAACATTGATAACTCAGCTATGGGGGAGATGACAGAACGGCAAATATCAGTAACCCCAAAGACCTTTAGTATAGTATTAAAACAAGCACATGCTAGAACTTTCAACCTTATAGAAAAAATCAAGAAAGCTAAGGATATACCTGATTCTGAACTATCCGATAGCGATATTAGTGAGGTCTTGTCTCAATGCGGGTTAGATGATTTTAAGTAATCTGGCTAGTAACTCGACAATAAATGGGTAGGTTGTCATACAATAGAACCACCGACAATGCCTTCCTAGAGGGGCGATTGCAAACTCAGTCAACTCCAAGCCCCGACCTTCTTAGCAAAAACCGGCTTCTGGTTGATGTCTATTCCATACAGCCTTAGTATCGCCTCCTCGACATCCCGCCCGCTCAGGTGCACGTAGATACTGGGCACATCACTCCTGCCGCTCCAGCCGAAGTAAACTCTCAGCTGGTGCTCTGTCAGTTTATCAGCCAAATGCGTTGCGCGCGTATGCCTGAACAAGTGAGGGTAGATGTTCTTTTTTACACTACACTTCTTCATGAGCTGCTTCAGCATCTTGTGGACAGTCCTATAGCAGACCCTAGACCCCTGACCGTTGACCCAAACCGGGCTTTCAGGCGCTTTGTAGTGTAACTTCTCAATCCACTCCGCGAGCAGCGGCGCAGAATCCACTATCCTAACTCTTCTCATCCCAGTCTTGCCATTAACAATCAACACTGCCCCATACTGGTCGAAACTGACATGCCTGAGTTGTAGTGTAACTATCTCCCCTATGCGCGCGCCACT
Organism: Candidatus Altarchaeota archaeon; assembly: GCA_016935655.1. Next base: position 1,639 of record JAFGQM010000044.1, read on the forward strand.
CTCATACAAGACAGAGATCAGGGCCTTATCGCGCGGACCGCAAGCCGCAGACACCAAACGGTTGATTTCATCCAACGTCAAAAGCTCTTCGGGCAGCTTCATCCCCTTCTCCTTAAACGTTGGATGCAATTCCTTAAACAGCTCCCCTTTGCCCAGGAACTCAAGGAACTTCTTGACGCAATACCAGCAGGACTCCTGACTGGAGACTCTATACCCTCTTCTCAACAGCAACAGAAACTCCTCCAGATCGTCTTGTGTTGCGCTGACCAGGCCTCTGGGGCATGTCTTTAGCAGTACCTTCAGTGCTGCGTAATACTTCAGTCTCTGAGAAGCAGAGATCCCCTCCAGCTCCTTCAACCTCAGGAACCGGCGGATCTGAACCGCATCTTCACCCAGTTGGAACTCCCCATCTATCTTCCGCAAAATCACCCCAAATCGGGCTTCACACCCATGTATATCCCTAGACTGTAGACTGAAAACCCGTGTTGGAAGACTCTGAACTGCAGACTGCAAACCACCTTTTTCCCCGGGAAAAAGGTGAAATCCCGCCTCCCGGATTTGAACCGGGGATCTTCCGGTAACGGTCTTTCTCGAGCGAGCTCGAAGACAAACTACAGCCAGACGCGTTAAACCAGGCTACGCTAAGGCGGGATGAGCCTATAATTTGCAGTTAAGGATAAAAAAAGTTTTCAGAGCTTATACCTCTTCCTCAGTTTGGGCGTCAGCTGCTCCAGTATCAGTCTTTCCCCCTTCTTGTGTAATATGTTCTGTGAATAGGTCTCCTGCGGTCCTATATCAGGCGTCTTCTCCACAAGGCCGTGCTTGTGCTCCCCCAGTATGACCCCCTTGGCCCTGGCCTTGTGCTCGGCCACTCTTGGAAAATCAGTCCTCTCCCACTGGGTCCTATGCGCCTTCCTGGCGACCCCTACCACCTCCTCCTCCCCGGGGCCGAAACCCAGGGAATGCGTGATGTGTATCTCAGGGACGGTCCCCCACATGGAGTCCGCCTCCACGACCACGACAGGCTTCCCCTTCCACGCCCTCTCCGCCGCCCAGTCGAGGGCCTTCTGCCTCACGTTCCTGTGGTCTAGGTGGGCATCGTTCTCGGAGGGTATCACGAGCGTGCGCGGCCCAAGCTCGTCCAGCGTGCTGAAAAACCGCCTTGATTCCGCATTATTGAATCTCTTTTGTCTGTACAGATTTTCAAGGCCCAAGTATGTCATGGGCGCGCCCAGCACCTTGGCCTCCTTCTTCGCCTCAGCAAACCTGGCTTCGGTCCTGCCCCCCCGGCTATCAACCCCCTTTATGGGCGCATTGTTCCCGGGAAGGAGATTGATTATGTGCACGCCCCCCTTGGCCCTGGCCTTCCTGTTTATCCCCAGCCCGTAGTTCAGCCCGGCGTCGTCGAAATGCGGGGAAAGGACGACAGTATTCCCTGGGAAGAGCTCGGTCGGGTAGGGGTCGAACCTTATCTTGGGGCCCACCGGCCTCCGGTCCTCGACAGGCCTCTTGCTGCCCCTCCCGAACACCCTGTGGTCCAGATACCTGGGGCCTAGTTTGCGCATTGTTATTATAACCTGCCAAACAAGAAAAAGTTTTATTTCCTTCAACTGTTAATGATAAAATGCAACCCAGTATAGAAGAGCTTCGAGGAAAGGCAATGGAGCGGGCCAGGAAGAGGGAGTACGCCACAGCCGCAGACATACACCGCCAGATATCGAAGCTCTTGGAGGATAAGGGCGACCCCAGGGGGGCGGCAAAGGCGAGCGAGGAGGCCGCCGAGATATACGCCTTTGGCAGGAGGAGCGCAGAATCCGCAAGGGAAAGCACAAGGGCTGCAAAGCTGTATGAGGAGGCTGGCGAGCACGAGCTGGCCGCAGTGAACTGGGGGTCGGCGGCACACGGCCACATGAGGGTGGGCAACATGCGCCAGTCGGCCTACGCCTATGAAGAGGCGGGGAAGGCTTACGCAAGGCAGGGGGACGGACTGATGAAGTCGGACCCGAAGGGGGCGTGCGATGCGTTCGACATGGCGGCGAGAGCGCACACTGAGGAAGGGTTCGCCCTCGGGGACATGGGCGATCCCACAAGGGCCAGCTGGGCATACGCGAAGGTGGGGGATGCTGGCATGAAGGCCGCGAAGGCGAGCCTGGGGCAGAAGGACTGGAGCGCAGCCGCCACATTCTTCGGGAGGGCTGGCGAGGCATACTACCATTCCGATACCCCGAAAAAGGCCCTGGCGGCATACGCGAAGGCCAGGTCCCTGCACAACAGCATGGCCAGGAGGCTGCAGAATGAGGGGCTGAGACACCACGCCCTGGAGCAGCTGAAGGAGTCGGCCGATCTGATGCACGGGACGGCGGAAGTGTATAGCATGGTGGAGCCCGCAAGGGCGAGGGCCTACTACAAGAAGGCAGCAGACGCCTTTGTGGAGAACGGCAGGGCATGGATGAAAGCCTCAATGCCCAAAGAAGCCGCGATGTCTCACGGCTCGGCAGCGTTTATAAACAGGGAGATGAGAGAATACGACAGGTCCGGCCGCCTGTTCAACAAAGCCGCGAGGCTGTTCTCAAGGGCCAGGAACCACGGGCATGCCGGTGAAGCGCACTTGGAGGCGATGAGGAGCTATGCGGCTATGCATCGATACGACCTCGCCCACAAGTCGGGCAAGAGGGCTGCGGCAGAATATTGGAGGGCGAGGGACATCCCGAAGTGGGGGTTGTCACACATTCTCGCAAGGGTCGCAAAAGCCAGGAAGAGGTACTAGATGTTCAGCTCGACCTTCTGGTAGACCTTACAGCCGTATTCCGTGGCCCTGCAGAAGTATTTGTCAGAATCGGTCTCTGCCCATCTCCCGTCCGGGGTCTCGCATATGCCACCGGCACAGCCGAAACAGCCGTAGCGCTTGTCTGTCTTAGAGTATAGGAGTGTGCAGTTCCCCTCGACTTCCGGGGGGGGCGTATAACGTGGGTTCTCCCTAACCGTGATATCCCGCTCAATTGGGATGTCCTCCCCGGGGGATGTTTTCTCGGCTATCATGCCGTTATCGGCGGAGCTGGTAGGATCGTTTGCCCCATCCATCTGGAGATTCAACAAAACAAAGGCTGCAGCCACTCCGACGACTGCTATCAAAACCGCAACCACCTTAAAATCCATCGCTCAATTTATCCTGTTTCAGGGATAAAAATGGATTGATGGGGCGAAAGCAAATAGGCGCAGCCGCAACAAAATCGAAGATTTTGCGCGCAAGTTCGCTTGCGAACTTCCAAAGGTCTGCTGTCGGCAGTCTTGCCGAGTGTTCTGAGTGACTTAATTACAGTTCAGAGAAAAGCTTTTTAAGTTTAGTATACCTAAGTATACCGTGGAAAACGTAACTACGATAAAACTTGGTTTGAGGACCAAGAATGCATTGGACTCCTTCAAAGAGTACAAGAACGAGAGTTATGACGAGGTGGTGAACAAGCTGATGTTTATAGTGAAGAACTTGGATGATGAGCCCCCCCTCAGCAAGCAGACGAAAGCCGAGATCGAAGCAGCAAGGGCAGAGATACGCGCGGGCAAGTTCTACACCGAAGAGGAGATGGCTAAGAAGCTCGGGTTATAATGGACTTCGAACTGATTTTCGCCCCCTCAGTTTGGAAAGATTTCTCGAAG
>JAFGQM010000045.1 GCA_016935655.1 Candidatus Altarchaeota archaeon
ACGTCAGGCAGATGGCGCGCATAATCAAGCAAAACCTCGAACCTGGGAGAAGAGTCTATATCGAGTATGCAAACGAGGTATGGAACTATCCGCAACACTATAACTACGCGCGCGGAAGGGGCTATGAGATGGGGTTCACCGGTGAGGCTGCTGCACAGGCGTGGTACGGCCGGCGCGCCGCGGAGATCTTCAAGATCTTCAGGGAGGAGGGGTTCACGGACGGCCAACTCGCCACGGTCGTTGCTTCACAAGGCGGCTGGCCTGACCGTGGGAAGGGATACCTCAAGGCTTATTTTGACTGGGTCAATGCGCACCCAAGCCCGTACAATGCCAAACTGGACTATTACGCGATTGGATATTACTTCGGGGCGGATGACAATGTCGCCGAAACCGATACGGTCGACCAGGTTCTTGATAACGTTGAGGCAAATCTGGAGAACCACTTCCGCAGCAATCTGGGCACCAACCAACAAAATGCCAAAAGTTATGGCGTCAGGCTCATAGCCTACGAATCCGGGCCGGGATCGGGCCAGGAGGGCTGGGGGACGCTCGAGCAGAACATCAATGCTCATCGCCATCCGCGGATGAAAGAGGTCTATAAAAAAGCCTATGCAATCTGGAAGGAGATGACGAATAGCAGCGTTATGAACGTCTTTGTCTTGTCGGGTGTGGCAAGCAGATACGGTTATTGGGGCCATTTGGAGTATATAGGCCAAAAGCCCTATGTGACCGATGTCGACAATTCGCGGCCCTACAAGTACGAGGCTGTCCTGGAGATAACAAAAGCATATGTCGGGGACGGGAAAATCGAGGAGTGGGAGGAGTGCGACGACGGGAATAAAGCTAATGGTGACGGCTGCAGTTCCGACGGAAAGATGGAAGACGGCTACGGTTGCAGGGGGGAGCCGAGCGTATGCGGCATGTGCGCTTTGACAAGCGCAAGTTGGAGCGTTTCCCAAGCGTCTGAGAACCAGCTGGTTTCCTTGAGTGCAGGCTCGAACGGTTTTTGCGAAGGCAAGAACGTCCACTTTTCTGTATACTGGGAAGACGGTAGCCCCCTTGATCTGGAGGTGGCCGGCTCCATGGTGAAGGGGGATTATGCCGTTCTTGATTGGCGCGCGCAAGGGAGCCTTGACGGGACCCTGGCCTCGTATTCTTTTACTGCCGGCGTTGATGGGGGGAACACTGTCACATCCGGTCTGATGCAAGTCTCCCCGGACCTCGTCCCGCCGCAAATCCAGTATATCGGCGCGACACCGAGTAATAATTCGATAGTAGCGGGACTAACTGTCGAGGCGTCCATCAACGAACCTACGTATGCCTATGCTTTCACCAATCTGGATAAATCCCTCGCCGCCTGGTACAGGCTAGACCAGGACCTGAATGACTGGTCAGGCAACGTGAACAATGGAGTGGCGGTCGGAGGCGGGAAATTCGTCCGCGGGAAATTCGGGGGCGCAAGGGCCTTTGAGAACGACCACCGCATAGATGTCACAAACCCGACCTTTCAGCTCGGTCCCGGCATTACGATCAGCGCGTGGGTAAGGCCGATGCAGGGGAGCAGTTATTTCATCTCGCAAAGAACCAGCGGCGGGTATACGATTAGACTCTATGTCCGGGGGTCCAATGACTTTGCCGTAGACATACAAGGCGCCAGCTCGGGGGGCATCGTAAACACGGCGCCAGATATAGCATACGGCAGATGGTACCATGTACTGGCCAGTTTTTCTCAAACAGAGGCGTCCCTCTATGTCAACGGTGAACTGATGGGCATGAGAACAATGCCGCCAGCGGGCATCACCGGGGGCAGCACACCCTTCAGAATAGGCAGCCCCGAATGGAGCTCAAATTCATTTAATGGCTCTATCGATGAAGTTTTCGTTTTCCATAGTATTCTCTCAGCAGAGGAGCGGCAAGCACTGCTTGAGGTGACTAGTCCATACCGTTGGGATTATACGCTGGCGGACGGCGACCATTCCATTAAGACCTATGCGGTCGACGGCGCGGGCAATATGGCCAGCACCGGCGAGCGCAGATTTCGGATTGATTCCACAACCTCAGGCTGCACACAGGATAGCCAGTGTCCGTCCACGGGCTGCTATGTAGGAATATGCAGACTCGGCCGCTGTCTGAGCGCAGACTTGAACGGGAACGGAGTAGTGGACCTGGCCGACATATTGGTCATCATCTCAAATTGGGCCACCACGGAGCCTAGCGTTGACTTGGACGGAAGTGGGACAGCGAATCTTGGCGACGTAATAAAAGTCATTGCAGTTTGGGCCTTCACTTGCTGAAGTGATTTTTCTTTAGTTTAGGGGGCCTATTTTTATACATACTACTGATAATATGGAAAAGGTGGCTATTATGGCAAATTTGTATGTTTCAAAGATAACGAAGGCAGGGCAGATCTCCCTGCCCAAGGAGCTGCGCGCCAAGATGGGCCTGAGGGAGGCGGAATATGTCTCTATGGAACCACAGGGCGAGGCGATAGTTTTGCAAAAGGTGAGGCAATCCTATGAAGCTCCGGACTACTTCAAGTCGGAAGCCAAGAGAGAGGGCATAACCCGCCAGGACGTCCAGAAGGCTATAGACAACGTCAGGTCTACGCTCGCGAAAGAGAGATACGGAATAGAATGACTGAATATTTTCTGGATACCAACATAATCGTCTCAGGGCTGCTTTGGGACGGCAACGAGAGCGAGATCCTGAGACTTGCACAACAAGGGAGGCTGCAGGCGATAACCTCGCAGTACGTCCTGGACGAAGTGGCCCACGTCCTCAGGGACTATTTCTCTTTTGACACTGAAAGGGTCATCAAAAGGATGAGTGAGGTAGCGCCTGACTTCACGAGGATTGTCGACGTCAATAAAAAAGAGGTGTTGACCCAGTCAAGGAAGCTCACGGACAAGAAAGACGCTCCGATCCTGGCCGCTGTCGTCAAATCGCGGGCTGTTTTGGTTACGGGCGACAGAAAATTGGCTGAGGAAGCCAAAAGGTACATCAAGGTCATAAGCGCGAAGGAGCTCCTCTCTGAAGTCGATGTTGACTAGTAGGGGAGTCGTGATTTTTCTTTAGTTTAAGGAAAAGATAACATGGATTTCCGGGACTTCTTGGGCGATCTTGAGAAAAACAACCTACTCACCAGGCACAAGAAACCTGTTGACCCTAGACTCGAGATTGCGCGCATATTGAGCGAGTCGCAAAAACCTGTCTTGTTTGACGCCATAAATGGCAGCGACTACAGGCTTGTTGGCAACATCTGCGCGTCGAGGGAGACCATAGCCAGCTACCTCGGCGTGAAAGTAAAAGACTTGCTCTTCGAGATGGCGCGCGCACTGGACAAGCCAGTCCAGTCTGAGATCGTAAAGACCGGGAAGTGCCAGGAAGTCGTCGAGAAGAAGGTCGATTTGAACAAAATCCCGATTCTGACTCACTACAAGAACGACGACGGCGCCTACATAACCGCAGGCATCTGCATAGTCAACGACCCGAAGCATGGGCGGAACCTCAGCTACCACAGACTCAAAAGGCTCTCTGAAAACAAGCTGGTCGCGCGCATATGCGAGAGGGACACCTACAAGTGCATGCAGAATACTCCGGGTGAGACGGAGATAGCCATCTGCCTTGGGAACGTTCCAAGCGTCCTGTTGGCCGCGGCAACATCCCTCGCTAGTGAGGTGGATGAGACCACCATCGCCGGCGCGCTGGAGAAGAAGCCGATAAAGCTCGTGAAGTGCAAGACCGTGGATCTGGAGGTTCCTGCAGATTGTGAAATTGTTTTGGAAGGAAAGATAACGAAAGAGACCGCCGGAGAGGGCATGTTCGTGGACATGACCGGGACATATGACGCCCTGAGGCAGCAGCCCGTGATAAAGGTACAGGCGGTAACCCACAGGCAGAATCCCATCTACCAGGCACTCATCCCCGGCATGACGGAACACAGGCTCCTCATGGGCATGCCAAGGGAGCCGACCATATTTAAGGAAGTAAATAAAGTCTGCCGGTGCACTAACGTCAACCTCACTCCTGGTGGGTGCTCATGGCTCCACGCTGTAGTACAGATAAGGAAGAAGAACCCAGACGACGGAAGGAAGGCTATAGAGGCCGCCTTCAACGGGCACAAATCACTGAAGATGTGCACCGTGGTGGACGACGACATAAACCTCTTCGACCCCAATGACGTCGAGTGGGCCCTGGCGACAAGGTTCCAGGCCCACAAGGATTTGCTTATTCTGGAGAGGCAGAAGGGCTCTTCCTTAGACCCCTCCGCAGACGAGGAACCGGGGACTGACAGACGGCTGACAGACAAGATGGGCATAGATGCGACTATGCCTTCCGATAAGGATAAAGAAGAGTTCACGCGCGCTAGTTCTATGTAGTTTAAGGAAAATGCACCTCACAAAAGACGAGGAAAAAATCCTGAATGGCGAGGAAGGCAATGCAGCCCAGAAGTCGATGCAGATACTTGTAGCTTTAGGCGATATTTTTGGTGCTGACAGCCTCATACCTATAAAATCCGTCCAGGTGGCAGGAGTTTCATATCATAATCTTGGTGAGGCAGGCCTGGAGTTCCTGGCAGAACTGGCCCGGGACGGCAGGGTCAAGGTGCCCACCACCCTGAACCCAGCAGGCATGGACCTCAGGAACTGGGAGAAGTTAGGAATCCCAAAGGATTTCGCAATAAAGCAGAAGCTGGTCATAGACGCCTTCGCAAGGATGGGCATAACGACCACCTGCACATGCACGCCTTACCTCATCGGTTACTCGCCCAGGTTCGGCGACCATGTGGCGTGGGCCGAGTCGTCAGCTGTCACTTATTGCAACAGTGTCATAGGCGCGCGCACAAACAGGGAGGGCGGGCCTTCCGCCTTGGCCGCGGCCTTCGTGGGCAAGACCCCCAACTATGGCCTGCATCTCTCAGAGAACAGAGCTCCAACGATAAAGGTGGACGTGAAGGCGAGACTGAAGACGCTCCCAGACTTCGGCGCCTTGGGCTATGTCATCGGCAAGCGCGCACAGAACCAGATCCCTTACATCACGGGCATATCAGAAGCACCCAATGACTTCCTTAAGTCCTTTTCTGCATCTGTGGTCACATACGGCGCACAGCCCATGTTCCACATGGAGAAGATAACCCCCGAGTACAAGGCTTACGAGGTTCCAAAGGAAACGATAGTTGTAAAGGACGAGGACATAGGCAACGCATACAAGGCCATAAACGACGACTTCAACGACATCGAGTTCGTCTGTCTCGGCTGCCCCCACTGCTCGTTGGATGAAATCCAGGAGATAGCCTACTTGCTGAAGGACAAGAAGATTGCATCCAACGTAGAGTTCTGGGTCTGCTGTGCAAGGCCCATGATGGAGAAGGCCAAGAAGTCGGGGTTTGTCAAGACTATCGAGAAAGCGGGCGGGAAATTCGCCTGCGACACCTGCATGGCTGTGGCGCCTTTGAAGGGGAGGTTCAAGTCTGTCGCCACCACCTCGGCCAAGGGCTGCTACTACTCACGCGGCCACAATGCCATGGCCACGAAGATAGGTTCCATCCAACAGTGTGTGGAGGCCGGGATAAGAGGAAAATGGAGCTGAGGGGAAGAATAATATTCAAGGGAAAGGTGAAGGCTGAAGCTCTGGTGGCAAAGGACCAGGTCTCTTTCTACGGAGGCGTAGATCCTGAGAGGGGCATCATAACAGAGAAGGGCCATGAGCTTGATGGGAAATCCTTTGCTGGGAAAATCCTTGTTTTTCCTAGTGGCAAAGGTTCAACTGTCGGATCATATGGGCTTTATCGACTAAAGAAAAATGGCGTCGCTCCTGCGGGCATGATAAACAAGGAGTGCGAGGCCATAGTGGCTGTCGGAGCGATAATCTCAGAGATCCCCATGGTGGACAAAATCGATATAACCAAGATAAAGACCGGCGACAGAATAGAGATGGATGGGAATGTTGTGAGGATTTTATAATGGACAACTATTGCCCCAAAGACTAATTATAGCCAACACGTCGCTCAGTCCCACGTTCCCGTTGGAGTCTACGTCTCCCGTGGGACCTGCAGTAGCCCAGTGGCATATCACCTGGATTATATCACCCAGTCCCACGGTCGGGCCTCTGTCCAGGTTGGCGTTGTTGTTTATACATGCAGAATCTTTGCATAAATCATATGTGCACTGATTGGAGTCAGTGCAGTCCGAGTCCTGCGCGCAGCCACCGCCCTTTAATTCCAGGGTCAGTTCATGTTTGCCCAAGGTGAGTGGAACGTTCAGGCTCCCGCTGATTGCAATCAAGTCTCCCTGAGTCGCACCGTCCAACGTGTATGTATACGCCCCTGACTGGACACCGCCTATGCTCAAAATAGTAGTTCCTGCATCCGTTACTTCATCCCCCATACTAACATTGAAGATGTTTGCCCTGTTCCGGAGGACTAAGTTGGTATCAATAGACGACCCTATGGCAAGACCGCCATGGCTCAAAAATCCGCCTCTGAACAGGGAAAGAGTCCTCAGACCTTCCGCATCGCGCGCGAATACAAGTTCGGCGTCAGTGGTGATGTCATCATATGTCCTGAGGCCTTTGCCCCTGTTGTACAAGACCAAATCCCCGCCGACATCAAAACCGGAAAAGTCATTATTGTTTATCTTTGCCACGCTTGGCAGGGTGTGGGTGGAGTCGGTCGGATACAACAAGACAGTGAAATGCTCTTCCGCTGCTGGTGAGGCGGGCGTGACAATGAGTTTGTCGCCAGAGGTCGTGTACGTCGTGGAAGCAGGGCTTGCGAACTGTATCTCAAGGCTCGCATCCGAGAAGTGCTTTGCAGTGTTGAACGGAGCGACGTCTAGGTTTTTGAACCTGTAGTTGTTGTTCCCAAGGCTCTCGATGCTGTGGCTGTTGGTCTGGTGGTGGAGGCCCCAATCGTAGGTATGTGATGCTGGAGCCTTTATATTGTCCGCTATTACGAAATAACCACCATGGGCCGAATCGGGCCTTACAAATAGGACGTTCCTCATATTATAATCAATAGTTACACTGTTTTGCAAGTAACCTTCAGTGCTGTCTGCGCGCGCATAGTCAAGTGTCACTGTATGGATAAACGACGGGAGACTGCCTCCATAGGCGCTTCCGTCACCCTCCTTCTGCCCCTGACCGTCGACAAGTATCGCATTATGATAAGAAGTGGAGGGGGTGCCATACTGGCTGTCGTCCACAAGGACCCTGCCCAGGGCGTGGATAATGAACCCCGACTGGTCTGCATGCCCGTGGGAACCGTACAAGCCGCTCTGCATCGCGAAGTAGTAGTCTTTGGTATCCTCAAAGCCCGTCCTCATCACCAGACGGCCGAATTCGGGGAACGCCTTCCCCAAGGGTAGGCCCCATTCTTCAACCGGAGTCTCAGCGACGGCTCCATAGCTCAACAGGCATCTGGGCAGATAGCCCGCATAGTCGTGGTACCTTTCAGTCGGCCTCATGTCCCCGTAAACCATCCTGATGAACCTTTGTAGCACGCCGTCGTTGTTCTCCCTGGCGGCGAGGAACCAGTAGGAATCCGGGTAGCCGACATACTCATAAGTCGCAGGTACGCCCCATCTGGTCTGGTCGTCAAAAGGAGAGTCGTCCCATCTGCTCGGCTCGAAGAAATACAAATTGTTGTAAACGGCTTTAGAGATTACATCATCGTCATAGTGAACCAAATCCACGCCTTCGTTCTGGAGCAGGGCGTCAAAGAAGAGGGCAGCACTGCTGAGGCCATAGCCCGCATACATGAAGCTCTCCGTATACGAGCCATCCTTGTCAAAATTATACTCCAGGAACCATTTCTGCGTCTTTATTCCCTGGTCTATCCACTGCTGCGCGTACTTGTCGTCCGCTTTGAAGGCGAGGCCAGCTGTCCCGAGGCCACCGCCATTGACCACAGCGTTCCAGTTGTTTGATGTATAATCAGACCACCAGTAGTTCCCGTCACCCCGATGTTCCGCATGTATGGAGCTGATGAAAAGGTAGTTAAGGTGCTTGTCTGCAGCCCTTATTACGTCCCCCCTCTGCTGGGCGGTCATGCTGCCAGAGAAGGCATCATAGCCCAGCGCTACAGCCAAGCCCAGCTCGCCGTTGGAAAGGTAGCTCCATATAGGCCCGCAGTGCCAGTTGCCCTTGTTGACCAGTCTTTTGAGGGCCTCTACCCCATAGGTGGCGTACTTTGAGTCTCCAGTGGCAAGGTAGGCCAGCGCCAAATCGGCCATGGCCCCCTCGTGCCCCCTAGAGTCACATTTAGTCTCCCAATCGCTCAAGGGATAGCTCGAGACCAAGTAATCAGCATCCCCGATGGTGTCATCCCTGAACAGTTTGATCCAACCCGTGTTGATCCTTTGCCGGAACTCGGATAGTGTGTCTGGGCTTACCCCTAGACGCGGGTGCGTACCCGAAGCGTCCACAGGGTCCTCCCGGACCTTGAAGAGGCGGGAGTGGAAGAGGTAATTTCTATCGTTCCCGTGTGCATATATCCTTTTAGGACCAGCGGTGTCGAAATGCAGCAAATACAGGTCTATCATCTTGTTTGAATTAGGCAAAGTGACCTTCTGCTGCCCATTGTAGTATGAGGGCGTAATCTGTCTTTGGTCACTGTCCCAGCTGAAAAATGACAGAAGGTAATAGCCGGGTTCTGGGACATTGAAATCCCACTCCACTGCGCATCCAGCGTAGAAGAAGGAAAATTCGTGCACACTGCCGCAATGCTTTCCGTTGTGTTCTCCGAAGGAGTCGTCCCTGTCATTCTGGTCCCCATCGGGGTCATATGTGTCACCGGAGGCGGCGCTCCAATGTATGTAACCGAAGTCTACCCAGTCCACAATGCTGCCAGTGGCCCAGTACTCCTGCCTCCAGTCGTCGGGGGTCGAGCCCTGCGTTATCCTGGAGTTGACGGAGATGCACCCGGCTTCGTCAGTCAGACCGTCGCAGTCGTCGTCGATTGTATTGCCACATATCTCGATTGTGTAGCAGGCGGCCATACAGCCTGTGGTTAAGCTCAGGAGGGCAGCTACAAATATCACGGAATATAAAAACCGGGGAGCCATTTTTTAAATTAATATGTTCAGACATAAAAACTGTCAAATACCGCCTTTTTGGAGCGGGGGTTAAAACAACGCTTCTTATTCTCAAAAAACAAAAATAAACATCAAACTAAGAGGTGCCAAAATGATCGGGAAGAAGATGCAGGATGCTATGAACGAGCAGGTGAAGAACGAGTTCTATTCGGCCAACTTGTACCTGGCCATGTCCATACACTTTGACAGGGAGGGCCTGACAGTCTTCGCGGACTGGTTCGAGAAGCAGGCCAAGGAGGAGGAGACGCACGCCATGAAATTCATCAAGTATGTAACTGGGACTGGTGGGAAGGCCCTTGTGC
>JAFGQM010000046.1 GCA_016935655.1 Candidatus Altarchaeota archaeon
GGTTATGACAGATGGGCCTCCTGCCTGCTCATGGAGGGCGGACCGGATAACCTGAGGAAAGGATGGTTCTGTGGCGGCTGTGTCGATGTGATGACCATTGTCCCCTGCGGTGAGTGCGGTACTTGTGAATATGTAGAGGACGAGGATATAGACGGTGATGGAATACCCGGTGATGCGGAATGCACGGCAGCTCCGTTCATGTGTTCAGGTGAGAACATGTGGCCTGAGCTGTATGCCGACTGGTGTGGATGCTCTCGATACACAGAGGAATCCCAGCGCAGGGATTGTCTGAACAAATGCAAGGACATGCAACAAGGTATGGCTTACATAGTGAAGGGCTGTGCTTCGGTATCTGCAGACATGGGAGGCAAGAATTGTAGGAGTGAATGCGGCTGTGACGCCTCGATAACATCTTGCACGAGCTTAAGAACCGAATCTTGTGAGTCTTGTTTAGAGATGTGCGTTAAGCCGTGTTATGAATGCCAAGCAACTTCTACGGCTTTTGACAACGACCCAAGTAACGATGATACTAGGGGCGATGAAAGCGATGCTGGCCGAGAAGCATGGAGAGACTCATCCACATGGTGCGAACCACTCTGGGACACCAACTGTCAGCCTATACTTGACCCGGCGACTGGTAAGTACAACGCCAGATGTTCGAACGTCCAGTGTCTGATGACGGCCCAATTAGGGAGCCAAATGGCATGCAACCCGGAGATAATATACGGGGCGAAGAGAGATGGTGTATGCGATGGCGGAAATCCCGATATAAATTGGTGCGATCTCGACTGTGTGGAAAAGCAGGGGGATTCGTTTGTCTACACGGATTCCGAATGCGCTTGCTGGAAGATGGTTTGTGATTACTCGGATCAGGAGGACTGTGGCGAAGGCTCTGGCGGAACCTGTAGTTACTGTGAGAATAGTAGTCTCACTGGTCCCGGGGGGGCAGGCAGGTGTGTCATCGTAAAGACCTCGAAGAAGGAAATCTGTGATATAGACCCAGCCACAAATCTTGACCCAGAAGGAAGGCATGCAGACTGTCTAGAGGTCCACTGTGAGCTTGGCATCCAAGAGTGTGCCCCTGTGACAAGATCGCAGGCTGCTTGTGGATTATCAGCAACTGACGGTATAGTGTCACAGTGTAATGTCTGCAACGAATTTGGCATGTGCGTGCCGAAGGGGGCCATAGCAGTCGGCACTTATTGTATACCCGATGTAGTAGGCTATGAGAGCATAGACAGATATTGCAATACATGTGACGAAGAGGGCAAATGTACAGTAGCGAATCAGGGCAAGGTCTGTGACCCAACAGAAATACGGTTCAAGGACCCGTCCGAATATACGAGCTTCTGTCCAACAGTGTGTACATCAGAAGGTAAATGTGAGGGTGAATACGGTTCAGGAAATTCATGTAGAACTCAAACCGTAGGCGAGTGCGGTACAGGTACCTGTACTCAGAACCCACTTACCTCGAGGATGAAATGTACTGGTGGCTGTACAGGTGGTACGCAAGAGTGCTGGTCAGCTGATATGAGCTCTGATTGCAAGTGCTGCCCACCCACATTATGCCAGAAGATAGGGCAAACAGCAGCGATTTGCGGGCTCTCACCAGGGGAGTAAAATCCCCTTCTTTTTTATTTTTTTAGAACTAGGCTTTCTCAGTATTAGTGCTCTAAGAATTAGCTTATGCAAAGACACCCAGCATAACCAAGACCATCAATACCCCGAATGCTATGACCGCGCTTAGGATGGCCGTTATATAACTATGTACCTTGGCGTCCTTGGCCATCGACTGGTATATCTCTGTATACACCTGCCTTGTGATTTCGCTCCTTTGGGTCTCGACCAACTTGGCCACGTTGTCGTTGAAGTTGTTCACGGCGGCGGTGAGCTTCTCGAATTGGCCCACGACGGCGTTTATCTGGCTCCTGTCTATGGCCTCGCCCAGCTTCTTTACGGTGTCGTTCAGGTTTGCCATAGTCTCTTCCGCGCTTTTCGTGGACTCTTCTAAATCACTTATAGGCGATTCTACGGCCGCTTCGACCTGCTCGTTTATCTGGGGTGCAAGGCCCGTGATAGAGCTCTCAAAGACCTTCAGGCTGGCCTCCAGCCTGTCTATGGACTCGGCAATCCTCTTCTCCTGGGCGGCTACCTTGTCGACTGCCGTCTGGAACTGCTTTACAGTCTCCTTTTGGACCCTCTTCACCTCTTCCGTAAGGCCTACCACCGAGGCATTGATCTGCTTGCTTGCCTCCAGGGTCTCGTTGAAGAGGCTCTCCTTGGCCTGCAGCCGCTGGTTTATGTCCTCGACAGAAGTGGCCAGTATGTTCAAGGAATCGACAAAGCCCTTGTCGTCCTTTTTGTCTGACTTTAATTTCCCAGTTAGGCTGCTTGTGTTCAGGTCCATTACTTACCTTATTTTTATTAACTACTTCCTTAAAAATAGATTACCCATAGCATCGGGACCCGATAAAAAATATGGATGCAGTTAAGAAGATTAAGGTAGTTGACTGTAGTGATTGCCCTAGGATTGCCACAGCACAACTTTCAGACAAGTGCAAGGTCTGCATAGGGAAAGACAAATACAAACTTGTCCTCTTGGAGAGCAATCTGATAACTAAAGAATACGACGGCGAGACCATGAGGCTGATACAGGTAGTCCCATTCTTTGTTGATTGCAGGTTCTACAATCCTGTTTTGTCCACCGAGCCCTTAGCGTCTTATGAGATCTATAACGGGGCCAAGGTCGATATCCGCGAGAACGTACAGGGGGTAGGTTATGTATACAACATAAGCATACCCGAGATGGAGATGTCCTTCAAGGACATAAAGAATATGCAGTATGAGGTAGAGAAGATGAGGGCCCTTGGGAAAACCGACAACGAGCTTTTGAACAGATGGTATGGCGGCCACGGGATCCTCGATTACTTGCTCAGGGATGAGAAGATCCTGGAGATAAACATCAACCCGCCGCCCATAGAATCCCCCATGAGACTCCTCCACGAGGATTTCGATGAGTGCCTGACCAACGTCTACCCGACCATGGAATTCCTGAACTATCTTGCCACCACACTGAAGATAAACACAGGCAGGCCCTTGAACAAGGCCCAGCCGCAGCTTGACGGCGAGATAATGGTCGGCACCACAAACTCCAGGGTATGCGCTGTCGTGGACCCATTCTCTGTCTTCGGCCCCGGTTACTCGATAAGAAAGCACCGGGAACAGCCTTGGACGTCATTGGTCTTCATGAAGAAAAAAGCCTTCAACCCCTGGTTTTGCGGCTTGATGTCATTCGTGATAGCACATGGACGCTCATTCCTAGTGGCGGGCCCAAGGGGCAGCGGTAAGACCAGCATACTGGGGGCTTTGATCTTGGAGATCCTACCCAAGTACAGGATCATAACCATAGAGGATACGCAGGAATTGCCTGTCCGGGCCTACAATCAGCTAGGCTATGACATACTCCCCCTCAAGGTGAGGTCAGCATTACTAAAGAGCGGCATGGAGATGCCCTTTGACATAGGCCTGAGAACTTCCCTGAGGCTGGGTGACTCGGTCCTCATAGTAGGCGAGATCAGAAGCAAGGAGGCGACAGTACTCTATGAGGCCATGAGGGTCGGGGCCATGTCAAACGTTGTCGCCGGTACTGTGCACAGCGACTCTCCTTATGGGGTCTTTGACAGGGTAGTGAACGATTTGGGAGTGCCCAGAGGATCCTTCAAGGTGACAGACCTCATCATAATCGTCAACCAGATAAAAACCCCGACGGGCTTAACTAGGATGAGGAGGGTCCTGTCAGTGACAGAGGTCCTCAAGCACTGGGAGGACGAGCCGGTCTTCCAGGACCTATTGGTTTATAATCCTAAAACAGACCAGCTCGAGCCCACGGAGGAATTACTGAAGGGGAAGTCAGAGACTATAAACCAGATACTCTCAAGGACCAGCGGATTCCACGACTACGAGGGCGTCTTGAATGATATATTGTTGAGGGGCTGGGCCAAAAAGGCGCAGCTTGAGCTGGCAAAGAAGCCTGAACAGTTGGAGGCCGCCACCATGTTGCAGATGAACATGACGTATGCAAAGCTTTTCGAGGCAATAAAACCGCTTGACTCGGATAAAAACAAGAAGGAATTCGAGATTCAATACATCTCAAAACTGAAGGATCTTTTGAAAGGATCATAAATGCAACTGGAGTTTTTTTATGAGTTCGGGAGACAGTTCGCCTTCGGTCCCGAGCTTAAGGGGGTGGACAAGAAGCTGAAGCTTATGGAGTTTCCTTATACTTCTAAGGAGATTCTCACCGCAGCAATAATAGTCGTTGCCGTATCCTCTTTTTTTGCGACGCTGTTCCTTATGATATTCCCGTTCCTGGGTTGGATATTCGCTTACTTTGGTGCTATCCTCGCCATAGTGCTTTACGTATACCCGACAAGCATATTCTATTCCCAAAGGCTCATCGACTACAAGGAGGAGATGCTGCGCGCCATAATGCGGATTTCCACCTTCATATCCATGGACACCTCCATGGAATATGCAGTCATGCAGACTGTGGACCAGGTCTCTGGCACGCTGAGAAAACAGTTTGCAGACATAGGGGAGAAGCTCAAGCTGAGGGAGAGGGACACCCTTGGCGAAGTATTCGAAGAATATATTCCGCTCTGGAACAGTGTGAACCCTGACTTCACAAAGGCTCTTAAACTTCTCCAAACAGCCTCCATGTCCGAGCCTGAGGAGAGGGATGAGATAATAGAGGAGGTTCTGGAGTCGATAATACTGAGCTACCATACACAGGGCAAAAGGTCTAGCGAAGAACTGGCAAGCAAAACGAAAACCCTATTGGCAATTGGGGTTCTGATACCGGTTATCTCCCTGATGATAGTCCCCCTTGTATCCATATTCATGCCCGATATCGTAAGTCCCCCGATATTGATATTCGTTTACAACATATTGTTCCCAACATTCCTGCTTTTGATGGCTTTCGACTTCTCCTCTAGGAGAGTCCAGGTGGACACGATCAAACTTGACCTTTCCCCCCAGTATCAACAGCTCTCATACACCCTCTATATATTTTGCGCGATTGTCGTGATAGTCATAGCCATACCTACCTTCACACACGTCATGTCCATTGACATGTCCACAGAAATAACAGCCCAGAGGGAGTATGAGCTCATGTCAATAATAATATGTTGGGTCTTGGGCGCTGGAATCGTAGCCGCCATTTACATATTCACCCACTATTACATAAAGAGGTATAAGACGCTCTGGAACGAGGTGTATATGACCGAGCAGGACCTGCCATTCATCCTCCAGACTTTCAACACCTATCTTTCCTTAAACCGTTCTCTCGAGAGCATACTGCCTGAAGTCGTGGACGATTACAAAACCCATGGTTTCGGAGACCACCCTATAGTCAGGGTGTTCACTGAGATATACAGGCGCCTGCTCTCCTCCAAGAGGAGCATTATGGAGATAACCAGGAACACCTTTTATGAGATATGCCCATCCAAGAAGGTTTCCGACATACTGACGCAGATAATCTCATTCACTGAGATTTCGCAAAAGAGCGCTGCCAGGGTGTCGAAGATGATATACAGGCAAGTAGTCTCGATAAACAAATTGGACGATTACATAAAGTCCCTGCTCTCCGAGACTGTTGGTCTGGTGCAGGTGACGATTTCAATGCTGGCTCCACTTCTTTGTGCCGCAGCAGTTGTGATGTCCGTAGCCATTGTGATGTCCCTGCAGTATATCACAGAGCAGCTGAATCTTGTGTCAGAGGCCTTCGGTACGACCATCGATATGAAACTTGTCGATGTCGGGCAGGTCATACCCCCAACAATAATCGAGATCGTTGTAAGTGTCTACCTCCTCGAGACGATGGTCATACTGGCCATCTTCGCCTCGAGCATAAAGATAGGCAATGACAAGTACCAGATAATCAAGAATGTGAACTCCATATGGTTCGGCTTCATGGTTTATACCCTCATATTGTTCGCAGGATTTTTCCTTTTCAAATCATATGTATTCGAAGGGATTATAGGGGCCGGTTGAGATGGAACGAACCACACAGATGATGATCGAGGTTATCGTGGCTATAGGAGCAGTAGCCATAATCATAGCCTTTGTCGTCAGGCAATTGGGGTCTATGACTTAAAATGGAAGCAGTAGAACTGATAGTGTACATATCCGCAGCCATCATTTTGGGCGTGTTAGTGTTAGGTTTCCTAGTGAATTTTAACTATGAGAGCATCTACAACGGACTGAAAGACGTTTTTTTCCCCTCCGGAGAAACGGAACTGCCAAAGGATCTGCAACAATTGACAGTATACGAATTTGGGGAATATGTCTACAAATGCTGGAAATCCTGCGGTTATGGCGAGATGGACAAGGTCTGCGGCACGGTTTTGGTGAAGGAGAGCAGGGACGAGAACGGGACCATGATAACCAACCTGAATAAGGAAACCCTGTTTAAACCATTCTTAAAGCTGAATTGGTGCGATTCTATTCAATGCAAGTCTTGCGGCTGCGGCTATAGGGAGGATGTAGACATGGCTGACATGGTGCTCCCGCACGTTGTCGAGCTGAGCTGCGATTCTGCGCGCAACGGCACATTGCACATCAAGGGATAAAATGAAGGATGAGATAGGATGTGTGAACAGGGTGATACTTATCCTAAAAAGAAGAAAATCACTCAAGCTGCCGGAGCTCTCACAAAAACTCAAGATCCCGGAAGATGAGCTTGAGATTCTGTGCAAGAGGTTGGAAAAGAGCGGCATGCTTGAGGTGAAATACCCCTGGGTGGGCCCAATCAAGGTGGGAAGGGGTCAAAGGTTTAAGGAGTTCCTAGACACCTTGGACAAGCTTATGTTCCTGATAAGGACGAAGAGGGTCATAAGCTGGGGTTCGGCCAGGAAAGAGTTCGATATGAACGACTTGGAGCTGATGCAGTTCGTACAGAATCTAGTGGATAAACAGATGATAGTGGTCAAGAAGCCTGTGTTCAGGGGGCATCTGATAATGAGGGGGAAAAAGTTCACGGACTACCTTTCCTCGGACGAGGAGCTGAACAAACTCAAGGAATCATTCAGGAAAAAGACTGAGGAGGAGACAAAGACACTGTCAATAACCCGGGAGTCCTTGGCCCTCGTACAAGAAGTCGAGGCTAAGAAAGAAGTCCCGCTTTCGAGAGCATTGAAGATCCTCGCGGTCAGGGACCGGGCCCTGAACTGGGCATTGGAGCCCTTCCTGTCAAATGACGTCTTGATGATGTCCGATAGGTTCATGAAGGAGCCGGCCCTGAAACCGGGCCCCAGGATGAGCTCTTGGCTGAGAATGGCTGAGATAGGCACGAAAATAAGGAAGGAACAGGTTTGATTCGTTTTTATTGTCTGACCTAATAATTTATCACCCGACTACAATGGAATTACCCATTCAAGTAATGATAACGATGTTCGTAGCCCTGACAGTCGCCGTCGTAGTCATAATGTTCTCCCAGAATCTACTGCAAGATGCGGCCAAGGATATAGCCGACATAGGCGATTACGGGGATACGCCCGAAGATAAGATAGTTGAGGTCGGGACTATAACCTCCACCCAGGTGGCCAACCTTGTGAACCAATGCTATCGCCAGTACTCTGAGAGCGCCTTGGGGGACACGCTTTGTTATGTGGTCTTGGGCAAGGTCGAGGTGACCGCGGATGCTGTCATCTCCAGCTCGGGCCTGCCAGAGGGGAAGATTTCCATTAATCTTGAAGGCGCCCAAAACGCCCTTCAGATATACTATGTAATCATAGGAGACAAAGTGGAGGTAAGACCATGAAACTGATAAAAAGCATTAAGGGTTCGGAAAAACCGATTGAAATCTTCGTGGCACTGTTCATTATCCTGACGGTTGCTATGGTCCTGTTGCAAATGTTCCAAGGACAGATTTCAGAGAGGACAGAGGAGCTAAGCCAGCTGGCGAAAGAGCAGAAACTCGAGCAATCAAAGCAGAAGGCGAAAACAGTCTGCAATAGGCTCTGCAGTGACGCAGACGACCTGAAGGGTCGTGCAGCCTACTGTCTCGAATCAGTCGAAGACGTGGAGCAGGAGGGCATAGACCTGGATATGGACGGCATACCAGGTGAATACGACGATTCTCTTTTGGGAGGCCTTGGGATTTGCGAGGACAAGATATACTGCCCCCACCTGCAGAGCTGTGGCGGGGTAAAAAGCATGAAAGACTGTGTGACCATCCTGTGCGCTTACTGGACACAGACAGGCATGACAGCCGAGGAAGCTACAAACGTCTTAAAGAGTAAAGTCAGCCCCGGGACATGCTTTAACGCCTTAGACCCGGCCGAGAAGTCTTTACACTGGTTCACCAAGGTGAACCTTACTTGTATGTAAGCCAAAACCTAGATGGAGCAGGCAGTTTGGATGTACTTCGGAATAATAGCAGTTATAGTGGGTTTTGGAGCTATTCTTACCATAGTCTCCTGGAACACCGAGTCGTCCTATGTGCAGTCCTTCAGGGACTCAATCGACAAGATGGGGATACAGTGCAATATCGTTTGCGCCCTCAGCCCGGGGAACAACCTGCCCATAGACTGCTCTCTGCCATCCGGCATGGTCCTGTACACCACGGAGAACAAGATATGCGGCCTTTACAACAAGGAGTCAAAGTGCGCGATATGCAACTGTAATGTTGCAGAGTACAGGCTGGATTTGAACACCAGCCTTGCGACAGAGGCCTTCAATGTGCACGCCTACAAGTGCTTCTTTGAGAGAACTAAAAATGGCACAGTCATGGAATGTAAGGGGTAGCAGTGTTTCCACAATCATACTGTGGCTAGGCTCGCTCCTCGGATTTTTCATTGTATTCGGATGGTATAGCAGTCTGATACAACCCACACAGCTGTCATTTGAGACTGTATCCGCCGACGTCCAAGAGCTTCAGATTAGGATAAACTCCGCCTGCGGCAGCACCAGCTATGCCTCTTGGTACAACCCCCGGACGGAAGAGGGCAATTTTATAATCAACAACAGCAGGGTGTGCATAGAGATTCCAAAGAAAAAGAAGTGTCTACTCTCCATATGCGACACCAATATAACCAAAACGATTGATTTATCAGAAATAATATACATAAATGTAGCCAAGTATCATCAAAACGACACCATCTCGGTCTGGGGAGACCGGATACCGGTCAACACCACATATGTCTCACCTTTCCAAAACGGGACTGCAAATGACACCGATTCGGGCTAGTAAAGGGGTTTACACCATAGTGACGACCTATGTATTCATAATAATAATAGTAGCAGTAGTCTTGGGCCTGGTGTATTTCCAAACCTCTGCAATCACGCAGGGGGAGGTCCTTGGCTCAAAGACAACGGTCTACAGCTATGCCAAAAGCGCCAAAGAGAGGTTCTTTTTCCTCTACGGGGGCGATGTAATCCAAGAGGAGTTTTTGAACAAGACCTATGACTTCCCGGGTATTACGGGTATCCGGCTCGTCAGGGAATCCTACCTCAAATGCCCCCCGTTCGAATGGGTCCAAGGAGACATCAACAACTTCGACCAGAAGTTCGTTTATCTGGTGCCTATGTCAGTATTAAACCAAAGTAATAATTGCATTGCAAAACTGGAGATTTACATATGAGCGCAGTCGAGAACATATTCGGAATGGTGATTTTGGTAGCAATCTTCCTTATCGCATCCTTTGTCCTGACAAGCGACCAGATTTCCCAGGACATAGAAGTTCTCCAAACAGAGACCCAATTGTTTTACATAGACAAGTATAGTTCAGATCTAGATACATTGCTAAAAGCAACAGAACCTGTTTCGGGGAGGTCCTTAGGGCTGCTGATAGGCGATACAGTATATTATAAGACAAAGGTATTTGATTTTCAAAATTATTCAGTAAACATTACAACGAATATCGAGGCGATCCTAAATTACACCTACGGTGAGGGCGGGTATTATTTTGAGCTTAAGCCCGATATAACAGATATTAGGATGTATTTCGTACTTGATGGCTCTAGAACAATGATTAATGAAAAAGATCAATTAGTCGAAGCTCTAGAATCCTTAATAGAGCGGTTGGAGGAACGTTACACCGTTGATACCAGAGTGTATATCCTCCCATTCTCATTTGATTGCGAGGCATTCTGGAACGAGGGTATACCTTGCGATTATATTACTTCATCCATTATGTATACTAACCCCGAGGAAATAAATTTCACAGTTAATTTTTCCCAAAGTGCTTTTGAAGAGGAGCCCGCATCAGCTATTGATAAGGATTATGCAAGACAGGCAGGGATTATCGCACCCGAGGGATATTTTTTCTCTTATGAGGATTGGGGGAGTGCTACTGCTTTAGTTGCCGCTATGGAAGAGCGGGACCGTCCAAGTAGGATCACCATAATCTTTCCGATAAGCGATGAACTCTCGGGAGGCTCTGAGAGGTCTGATTGTGGGGATGCTTGGAGGAGCTTTCCAGACTTGGATCCTGAAGATTTGGAAAGAAAGCAGGCCATTATAGAGATGTGTGGCTACTGTGTCCCCAGCTGTCCGGGACCTTCTGAGAACAGGTCAATGTTCTCACTGGAGAATGCACTCAGGTTAGCCCAGGAAAAGAGATTTTACATATCGCCCATATTTGCGGATAATTGCGATTTTACCATAGATGTGGATATTTACACAAACCATCATCTGCCCTGTATGAGGGCATTGGAAACTGGCGCTGCGAGCTGTTGCGGTGATGAATCCTATTGCCTCGGATGCCCCTCAGCCGGTGGGGGAGTTTGTGTAACCGATGGTTGTAAAGCCTGCATACACCCAGAATGTGTCCAGAACATTCGTGACCAAATGGAATATGTTGCCAAGAAGACCTCCGGAACCGTTATAAACCTTGAAGAACTTGATACCCTCGAACTTTATCTAAACGAGACTCTGAATACGACTATAGAATCATTTTCCATAATCCTCGGCGAGCAGAAGAATACTACAAGATTGGCCTATGATAGAATCTTACAACTACCCAACCAGTTCAGCATAAAGGCGAAATTGTGGGTCTACCCGGAGGAGGAAAATCTGATTAGGCCCTCATTGGAAGACACGGTCTTCGGGAAGCCTGAACCGGCCCTAAAACCCGAGAAGATAGAATAGTCTATTCAGGCCGCATACTATTTTTTAGTCTCAGACCTCATCTTTTCTAAGATCTCATCCAACTTTCTTAGCTCCTCATCGTTTTCTAGATTCTCACTCCCCCCCGTGGAGGCCTCCACGACTTCTTCAGCTTCCTCCATGGGAGTATCAATATCGGTTGACGGCTCTTCAATCTCAGGTTCTATTTTCCCCTTTTCAATCATCACAGGCTTATTCTTGACTTGAGCAACATTTTGGACAGTCTCGGTCTTGCTCGACTTCAGCTCATCCTCGAGGTCTTTTAGTATAAGTTCTTTGTTGTCCTCAGCTCCCCTACCATTTTTCTCAAACATGTTCGCAGGACTGGGCGACTTCTCCACATTCTCGTCTCCAATCGGTGCTGCTCCAGTGCTTACCTGCTCATCTTTACCCGGCAAGGATTCTTTCCTCTCCTCCTTTTCCATTACCGGCAATTTGTCTAGGAAGGACCCTTCCTCTTTTTTCTCCTCCACCCCCGCCCCCTTATTTAGCAATACCGCATAGGTCTTCTTGGTCCTTTTGAACGAGTACATCAATAGAACGAAAAGAAGCACAATACTCGCGATGATAATGAAAGTCAGATTACTTGCAACGTCCTTTTTCACTACTGGCTCCCCGCCATTTTCTCCATTGCCGTTGGTCGGGGGCGCTATTATCTCGTCAGCCTTGCAGTTGTTGTTTATGCACTTGCCTGTCTTGCAGTCAGAGTCCTGACAGCATTCATACTTCTCACACTTATGGTTCATTAGTTGGCCGCAGGGACATATCACCGCTTGGCACTCGCCCTCCACACACGCTTCCACCAGCGGGCAGTCCCTGTCCGAACAGCACTCAAAGTCGATTTCCCCCTCCTCGTATATGCTCTGTGTAAGGGGCTTTGCACCGCAGAACCACACTGCCTCTTGAGTCCCATCAATCCTCAGGGGCCACTTTACCCTGAAGCATACATAGTACTCAAAGTAGTTCTCAGCACCGGATTTTGGGAGCACCCCCCCCAATACAAAAGAGTCGGACTCGTTTTTCACGAAGGATGTCGTTTTGTCATAAGTCTCGATCCAGGTCGTCCCGTTGGAGAGTATGAACTTTATCCCGTCGACGACGAAGATTTCATCCATCGTGCTCTCGATGGACGCGATAACCTGGGCGTTTTTGTTTTCTATACAGCATCCCTGACAGTCGAAATCTATCCAGAAGACTCCGTTTTCCCACCTCTCCACAGCTGCTTCGGTTGAAGCTAGCAACAAGGCAAGGCTCAAAACCAAAAAAGCTTTATTGTACTCCATTCTGGGTTTGTTATATTAACCCACCAGAATTTAAAAAGCCCTCATATAATCCTTATAGTGTCCAGATTCATGGGCACCCGGGTGTCCACATGAAATATCCTGCTTAGCCCTCTAGCCAAGTCAGCACACTTCTTGGATTCCCCGTGTACGGTCATTATCCTCTCTGGCCGGGGGTGTAGCCTCTTCACATAACCCAGAAGCTGCCTTCTGTCCGCGTGGCCGGAGAAACCCTCGATTGTTACCACGTTTATCTTCACATCGATGTTCTTGGGCTTTTTGCCCTCCATGATCACGACTTCCCTCATACCCTTCTGGACCCTCCTGCCAAGAGAGCCCTCAGCCTGATATCCGACAAAGACTATGAGGTCCTTTTCATTTCCCGCCATCCTCTTGAAGTATTCCACGGACGGCCCGCCGGTCATCATACCAGACGGAGTGACTATTATGCATGGGTCGGTGCTCTCAGCGATGTCTATCCTCTCCCTTGTGTTGACCTTTATGAAGTTTTTGGCGAGGAATGGGTTTGCACCCCTGAGTATCATGGTCTTCAGCCTTCTCTTTAGGTATTCTGGATAAGCCGTGTGGATGGCAGTGGCCTCATACACCATCCCGTCCACGTAAACGGGCACCTCAGCCAGTTCGTTTTTCATGTACTCTTCCAGCGTTATCATGACCTCTTGCGACCTCCCGACAGCGAACACAGGTATTAAGACCTTCCCGCCCTGGTCCACGGTATTCTTGATACTCTTTATCAAAAATTCCTCGGCCTCTTTCCTCTTCGGCTGTATGCTCTTGCGGCCTCCGTAGGTGCTCTCTATTATCAGGGTCTCTAGCCTCGGGAATTCATAGTCTGCGGGGTTTAGCAGCTTGGTTTCACCGAACTTTATGTCGCCCGTGTACACTATATTGTACAGACTGTCGCCTATATGAAGATGGATTATGGAAGAGCCCAGTATGTGCCCCGCGTTATAAAGCGTAAGCCGGGAGTCAGTTGTTATATCAGCCACCTCGTTGTATTCCAGAGGTATCACGTGCTCTATGACGTTTCTTATGTCGGGACTGGAATAAGGCAGCTCTTTGTCCTCCTTTGCGGATATCTCCACGGCATCCAACTGCAACATAGCCATTATGTCCCTCGTAGGCTTTGTGGCATAGATGGGCCCATCATACCCGTACCTGTATAAGTATGGCACGAAGCCGCAGTGGTCCAGGTGAGCGTGGCTTATTATGACTGCATCCAAGTCGTCGATGGCCAGCTGCATCGCCCTGAAATCCGGGAACATCCTCTTTGCGTCAGAGGCTGCAACGTTTATGCCGCAGTCCAGCAGAACATTGCTGTTCGGAGTCTGTACTATAAAACATGACCTGCCGACCTCCCCAGCCCCCCCTAGTGGGGTCACCCTTATCCAGTCACATGTGTGGTCGGCCTTTCTGTATATCTCCCTTCCGAGCCTGTCCAGGAACTCCTTCCTTTTCCTGCACACCTTCTTGTCCCAGAGTGTCTTCCTGAGGGATGTTAGTATATTGCTCTTTAGTGGCGTCGTCCTCTCCAACATCGGCGTCCAACCTGTTTCCCTTATAACCCTCTTTATGTTGCTTCCGCCCTCCCCTATCACATTTCCGAGTTTTTCCGCCTCTATCATGACCTCTTTTTGGTAGGGGTTGAACATGACATCATTAATGCCGCTCTCCGAGCCGCATATCCTCCTTATAGCAGCCTCGGCCTCTGTAGGAGCCATCAGCAATGAGTTCACAGGCCTTATGAGGACCCTCTTTTTTATGCTCCTGGCAAGGTCCTTTGCTATATTGTCATGGTCGATGAACAAGTCGAGCCTATCGGTCGTCACGGCTATCTTTGGGCCCTCGGCTCTTATTTCGCTTATGCCAATGTCTCTCGGCAAGAACTCCCTTATACTAGCTTCGATCTCCTCGATTGCGGGCATTTTGTTTTTTAGAAGAAGTTTTTATAGAGAACTCAATAATCTTTGAACTTCATCCTCCCCGTATAATCTGAAACCTTCCTTTTCAGTTATGGTTGCAAGATTGATACCGTTCCCAGAGCCAGAGTCCCTTTCCATCGCCACTTTTACGGACTTCACTGCAACTGGCAGGTTTTCCTGTACGGCCTTATCCTTCTTGAATTCCGATTCCAATAGGCCGTAGGCCATTGGAGAACCGGATCCTGTCGCTATGTAATCCTCCTCGACCAGGCCACCTACTGGGTCTACTGAATAGACCCGGGGGGACTTGTCCATCCCCGCCACTATGCTCATGACCAGATAGGGGTAATACCTATTGTTGTTCAGTATGTTGGCTAGGAGCGTGGCTACACCCTTCACAGGCACAGTCTCCCTCCTGTTCATCTTATACAACTTTGATTCAGCCCTTATGATCCTCATCATGTTTTGGGCGTCCCCCACCCCTCCGGCCACCGTGGCAGCTATCCTATCATCAATCTGGTAAATCTTGTTCACTTCTTTGTTGGAGATAAAACTGCCCATCGTTGCCCTTTTGTCAGTGGCAAGAATCACACCGTCCTTGCATTTTAATGCTACGGTAGTTGTTCCAGTTTTTTGGTGGTTTTCGCTCATTTTCCCCCTCTTCTGTAAGCAATTGAAATAAAAAAGAGTTTAAACCTAATGTTCCCCAGAGTATGAAACATCCAAAGACATAGGCTCAAGAATCAATATGTTTAACCATCTCACCCATCGGGTTACCACCCATATTAGCAATTATGAGTATAAAAACGTTCTTACCTCGCCATCTCCACTGTTGCAGTGGCATTGCACAATGTTTCATTACCGCCTATCAGCTCCACATTGATGCTGTATGACCCCTCGGATATCCCGGAACACCCGTAGCATTTGGGGGTCGTGTAATCAAACGGGATTATGGTCTTGCCGGGCTTCAACCCAACCAGCTCGGTTTTTTCTAGTTTGCGGCCTTTCTTGGAATCTATACCCCAAATGTGTATGGTCGCATTCTGCAGGCCTTCTGGCACGTCCACCATGACCGTTATATTCATCCTTTCCTCCGAGTGGTAGGTGCCCCTGTCTGTCATAAGAAGAATCTCTGCCTTCGGCTCAGTGGCCGTATACATAGCCGCCTCCCCGTCGGTTTTTTCCAGAGACGAGATCCCGGACCGAAGGGAAGACTTAGTACCCGCATCATTTTTCAAGGAAAAGATCGATATAAGGCCAATTATCACTATGGCCACGACTATCACCCCTATATACCCATCTTTTGAGGGATGGCTACGCTCCTCCGTTATCTCATCTTCACTAGCCGATTTTCCAGAGTTTACCATCGTATAAAGAAATACACCTTGTACGGTTGGGTTTAAGGGAGTTTATAAGACCGTTTAATCATCCCCGCCATAACCCCAATACTTATTCTCTTCTTCGTCTTCATTGAGGATATCGTCCGTTTCCTCTTTCGCATCGTCGTCCCAAAGGTCGTCCGTTTCCTCCTTCTTCTTCCCTTTCTTTTTAGGCCCGGCCATTTTGTAATAGGAAGATTTATTGCAAATTTGACTATAAAAACCTATCGGTTCTTCATCCCCAAAACTGGGTCATAAAACCCCAAAAATCAGGATTGGAGACCTTTTTAATCCCGGCATTGCAATAGAGCTTAAATCCTCTTACATCCCTAAGATTCTTACCGAACCCAAGAGGGTTTTTCAAAAAAACAGCAATGAGGTCCTTTACCTCCAAGTGTTCACGCCTTGCGTCTATGGTCCACCTGCCCTCCTTTATGTAGGGTTTTGAGAAGGCATGCTTAAGGTTCTTTGATATAAAACCCTCGATATCCTCTTGCCTCGAGTCAAACGAGGGCCCAATCCTCCTTTCGATCTTGGGGAGCTGCCACACGTCGAACTCCATGACAAATGCGGCTTCCTTGCCGTCCGTCCACTTATCCGCCTTTAGGACCCTGAACCCCCCCTTCTCACATTCCTTTTCGAGCGCTTTGAGGCTCTTTTCCAGCTGTGGGATTAGGGTATCCTCCAGGAGTTTTGGAACATTGAAATGGATACAAACAAGCTCACTCTGCCGTATCTTCAGTTTGTTGTAGAACTCCCTCATGCCCATAACCACCCTTCTTTTTCCAAAGAAGAAGTCCTTTGACGGATTCCGCAGGAATTCCTTTGAAATGCTCGAGAAGCGCCCCATGATGTCCAAAGACACCGCAGCAGCCACATTCCTGTCTGGGTCTACCGGGTCGATGAAGACCAAAGGCGCCTCTGGGAACTTGCCCTCCCCGGTTCTCCCATCAAGCGACAGCACTTGTCCGTTCTTCCAGGCTGAAGCCGCTTTTAATACATCTATGAAAGACCCGTATTTTATTACCATCAGCTCGCAGAGATAGCCGGAAAAGCCCTCTACAGCCGCATTCGCGCCATATACCCCCGCGACCTTCATAAATCGTTTCAGCAGCCTTACCTCATCCTTGAGGGATGGTCTCTTGCGTAACTCATCAATAACGAAGGTCGTGTGCAGGGGGCTTCTGTCAACGGCACTCTGGATTTTCCCACCGCCCCCGATATGGTAGCAGGGCA
>JAFGQM010000008.1 GCA_016935655.1 Candidatus Altarchaeota archaeon
GACACCAAGGCCGCGGTGGCGGGCGTGAGGGAGAGAAAGGAGAAAAATCCCGGTGTATACAGGGAAATCTTCGACGATGCAACGGACATCATGATGGAGGCGAGGGCTGCAATACACAATTTCGATTTGAAGACCGTGGGCGAGCTCATGGACCAGAACCATGAGCTGTTGCAGAGGATAAAAGTCTCCCATGAAAAGCTGGACTTCCTGGTGGAGCTGGCAAGGGAGAACGGGGCCTGGGGGGCCAAGATGACTGGCGGTGGGCTAGGGGGGTATATGGTCGCGCTCACACCGGGTGAAGACCTGCAGGAACAAGTAGGAGACGCGATAGAAGAAGCGGGCTTCAGCGTCCTACGGACTAGGATTGGGGTTTAGTTTAGCTTCCTTTTGTTTTATCCTGTGTTTGTGCTTCTTCATGTCAGGGAACACGATGACAGAAGGCTTCAAACCCGCAGTTATCTTTCGGGCAAGTCTCTCCGCATCCCCCGGATGCAACATTACTGAGACAGTGTCCTCGATAACGCTTATGACCTCCACCTTGCGAACTACCATGTCCTGGACGACTATGTTGATCATGTCGCCATAGCCGAGCTCGAAGGGTATGCTCTCGGGCTTGAACGAGAAAAGGACCTTGCCCTTCGGTATTATGCCGCTTATCCTTGTCTTCTTGGCTGAAAGGGAGAGTCTTGCCACGTTGCCCTCCTCATTCAGTTTTACCTCTGCATCCCCGACCCTCCAGTCGTTTATGAGCCTCCTCTTTATCCTCGCCTCAAGGATCTCTATCGGCAGGTCGGCCGGCAGGACGAACTTTTTACCGCCTATCTCCTTCTTCAGCTCATTGCTGACAGGCTTCTTCCCGTATATATTTTGTATATCAGATGCAGCGGGCATGGTAATCTCTATGAACCTCTTCCCGCTCACTATGTAAAGGCTCCTTTTAAGGAGATGGTAGCCGGTTTCCTTAAGCGTGTGGTCCTTGGAGAAGTTCCCAGCGAACTTGTTGCCGAAGCGGGAGCCCCAGCCGGCCAAAATCGTGGCGAAGAGAATCTTGAGCGCGATATCGATGGATGGCGACTCTGCAATGGAGGTCAAACCGGCATCAAAACCCACGAAAGCCAGGCCTATTGCAACACCCACCAGGGTGGGGAAGTCCTCTTTGACGAATATCTTGAAAAGAAAGGCTAGGACCAAGACTGACAAGAAGGGGGTGACTGCAAAAAGCACTGCTGCTACAATGGCTGATGAAAATGGGTCCATTATTATGGGTATTAATTTCTACTGAGCAGGATAAAAATAGATGGTTTATGCTAAAGGTTTTTTTAAGGGTTTCATTAATCATATACTAAAAACCTGATTTGTTCGATAATTCCATCCAATAATGGACAAAAACAATGTCAACCGCTTGATTTTGTTTGTAGTGCTGGTGCTATTGATTACATCCATCACCCCCTCTGTTCTCGGCAAGAGCTATTCCCTGAGGAAAGCCGAGGTGAACGCAGTCATAAACCCGGATGGCTCCGTGGACATGGAGGAGAAGATAAGCGCGTCCTTCAATGGCGATTTCACCTTTGGCTACAGGGACTTCGAGAAGGGCCACTGGCGGATGGAGAACATCGAGGTCTGGGAGGGCTCGAAAAGGCTACAGACCTCGACAAGCGATTCGGGGGACAACATGAGAGTAACTTGGTACTTCAACACGCCGCCCTCTGAGAGGACGTTCACGATAAAATACAGGCTGAAGAACGCGATGGATGCATACAATGACGTCGCCCAGTTCTACTGGAAGGTCTGGGGAGACCAGTGGGATGTTCCGCTTGGGGAGATCACCGGGACAGTAAAGCTCCCGAGGGAGGTATCAGACCCGCTTGATGTCTATGTGTGGGGGTATCCCGATTTGGAAGGAAAGACGGGGCTTATTGAGGAACAGAAGGTTCTCTATCAGGCCTTTGACATACCTGAGGGGCAGTGGGTGGAGATAAGGGTCGCCTTCCCGAGAGAGTTTTTGGAATCCACAACCTATGCCAGGGTCTTCAATGAGAACGGATTGGAGAAACTTGAGAGGGAAGAGGAGTTATATGCAAATGAGGCATATGAATCCAGGGACTTGCTCTTTGTGACGTGGGGCTTCCTGGGCATCATAATCGGCCTCTCTGTCCTGGCCTTCATAAACAGGAGGAGGACAGGTTTGGGGCCGGGAGTCATCACGACCGTACTGATCCTTTTGGCATTGGCATTTTTTTCCACGATCTTCCTGTTCTTGGGCTTGGCTGTACTTCCCCTGAGCCCGACCAGTTATGATATCCTGCTGTTCATGCTGGCGGAGGTAGGCCTCTTCTTCTTCATCTGGCAAGTCAGGGGCAGGGAGCCCAAGGTAAGCCAGGAGATGATATACCAAAGAGAGGTCCCATACTTCTACAGCCCGGCCGTGGTCTCGGCGCTCCTGAGCTCCTGGAGCAACAAAGTCAGCCCGAAACAGATGGTTGGCGAGATACTGGACCTTTGCCTCAAGGGCAAGCTCAAGCTGGAGAAGATAAAGAAGGACGAGTACAAGATACTAATCATGGACAGGGACTTGAACGACCTGCCCAAGTCTGAGAGGACGATTTTTGAGCTCATATCCAACGCAGCACAGGTTAGAAGAGAAAGAGTGCTCCTGGTCTTCAAGAAGACCGTCCAGGACGACACACCAGACGAGGTGACACTCAAGGAGCTGGGGGAATACATAAAATCAAAGCCGACAGAGATGCGGTATATGGCGCTGGGCTGGCAGAGGGAGGTCGAGGAAGAGGCCAACGCAGAGGAGTTCTTTTCCCCAAAGGACGGTGTCCTGATATTCGTGGGCTTCACGTTCCTGCTGCTGCTCCTGCGGTTCTTCCTTTCAGGGTTTGACATACTGATGACGCTCCCGGTAGCAATACCACTGGTCCTCATTGGAGTATTCATCAACGCCCTCTTCCCGAACGCGCTGCCGAACAGGACCAAGAAGGGGGCGGAGCACTACTACAAGTGGATAAGGCTTAAGAGGTTCCTGCAGGACTTCAGCCAGCTCAAGACCGTACCCCCAGATGCTATCCTGTTGTGGGAGCAGTACCTGGTCTACGCGATACCACTCGATGTAGCCAAGAACGTCGAGAAGGCGATGAATTTCACATTTAAGGACTACCAGGGCACAGTGCATTCCTCCATGGTCGTGGGGAGCTTCACAGGCGCTGAGATAGCCTCGATAGGCGGAGTCGTCAACTCCTTCTCTTCTGCCTTCAGCTCTGCAGCCGGGACCTCTGGTGGCGGAGGCGGCTTCAGTGGCGGGGGCGGGGGCGGAGGAGGTGGAGGTGGAGGCGGGTTCGGTTAAGTTACACTACATTACGTCCAACGAGGTCAAATCAAAAACCAAGAACAACGCCAGCGCGCAGAACAGGTAGGGTGCGAGCCTGATTGGCTCCGGTGTCACAGTGGACTTGGTCGTAGTGTAAAGCGACAAAAGCAGGACAGGAAGCAACAAAGAGCCGCTGATAAAACCGAGCGCAAAAAAGCCCAGTGCCATCACAAATGAGGGTCTAAAAAGAAAGAGCAAAAAGTTCTGCAGGTTGTTTTCCTTAAAAGTTTGTTTTAGGGATTTAAGGAAAAACCTGAATAGAATCAAACAGGCAAGCCACAGGAAAATCCCAGGAATAAATGTGAATTTTGAGATGAGTGAGCCGTAGGGCAATAGAGGGAGCACGCTTATGGTGGCCCAAAACAACTTCGCATCACCGCCTCCCCAGCCCTTGAAAGACCAAACCGCATATGCGATGAAAAATGCCGAAGAGAAGTTCAAACCCCAAAGGATTAAGTAATCCACTTCCGCGCGTGCAAGTGCAAACACAACGCCCATCCACAGCATCGAAAAGGACAGTTTGTTAGGTATCCTGCTGTTCCTTAAATCCAAGAAAGAGGCCAACCCACATCCTGCCAGAGCAGTCGCAATCTGGGCTACCAAAAGGAAATCCAAATCACCCGCAGACAGCAGCATTTTCGCAAGACGACAAACCCTCCAGTATTCTGCTCAGTCCCCCGCTCTTCACCGCCGGCAGGTAGACATAAACCACCACCCTGTTGAAACTGCCCGAACCTATATGGAAGGGCCTGTCTTTGTATATCTGGAACTCAAAGGGCGCATAGGTATAGAGGCGCGCATCGCCCTTCTCGCCCAGGAGGCCGTCCCTGCTGCCCAGGTTCTTCAATATCACTCTGTTGCCATCATCCACCAGGGACTCGGTAAGGTTGAAACCCACCTCTGACTCTATTACGAGCGGGAAGAAGTCCTTTGCATAGTCTATCAGGGGCGTGGCTGCGCCTCCTGTGAAAAAGGCTGCCAGGGCCGCTGCTGCTATCTGGGCGGTGTAGATGGCCACTGACTCCAACTTGTCACCACATACCCCCTCTTCTTTCTCATAGAAGCCGGGGGTGAAATAGCATTTCCATCCATCCCAGTCCCCTGCATCGAATTTGACCAGTGATACGTCCATCCTGCTGACCACGTCATAGGCCAGCTTCTGGCTTTCCAAAGCCCCTATGCTTTCCTTAAACTCCTCGCTCTTCCTGCGCGCATCCAGCTGCGCCTCAAGGTTCTCCACATGCGACTCGAGCATCTCCACAGTCCTTGATATGCTCCCCTCTATGGCCCTGAGGCCTTGGTCAATCTTAGTCAACAAATCCAGGGAAGGCCTGCACCTGCAGGTGCATTGGTCTATCGTGTCAGACTCTTCCCTTTTGCGCCCGTCGTCCCTGACTGTGCAGGTGTAAGTGAGGGTCCCAACTTTTTTGTCACCGGCACAGTCGTAATTGGCATTCCCGCTGGGGCAACTAGGCCCTGTGCATCTTATATCGCAGTCGTCCTCGTCCTCGCAGTCCTTGTCGAACTTGCAGTTGTCTGTGGACCCCGCACAGTTGGGTATGCCCACTGAGAGCAGGTTGTCCCGCAGGTATATCAAATCTTCCTTGGCGTCGTCTGCGGAATCCGCCAAACCACGGGTCTGGTCAAGGCCCGTTTCATTCCCATTCCTCTCAAATAAATCTCGGTCTACTGGATCAACACCTCGCACATAATCCTCTTCGGCGCTATCAATGAAGCCTTCGACAAAATCCGGGGGAAGGACCATGCCGTCAACTATCTCATCCAACATGTCATAGGCCTTTCTCTGGAACTCCTGACAGGTCATGTCCGCGGCACCCAAACCGCTCCACCTGCTGCCACCGTTCCAGGCCTCATACAAGCACTTCTCCCTGCAGATCTTGCGCTCGCTGCCGTCTTTTTTATCGCATTTGTCCCTGCAGTTCTCCAGGTAATCATAAAAGCCCTCGATATCGTTGTCCTCCAGCCAGTCGGTCATGTCATCATAGATCCTGCTGAGCTCCCTTAGGCTGTCCTTGGCCTCCTCAAGCCGATCCTCGAGCTTTTCCTCGTCGTATATTGACTCACAGTTCGCCCTTTCCTCGCCTACAAAGCCCTCGCAGATATCCTCCTGGGTCTCGATTATGTCCAAGTTGCCCCCTATGGCCCCTTTTACCCTCTCCTCATCGCCTGAAGAGAGGTCCATGCCCGGGGGAAGGAAAGACGGCTCGGAGAGTATCTGCCACTCGGTCAGCCAGGTTGCTGCAGGGACTGCGCCTATGTCCAGCAGCCCCGGGTCAGAAGCAAAGTCCTTGAACAGGGAAAGATTACCGTAGAGCAGGGTGGAGACGGGGTCATAGGCATAATGAGCTACCTTCAATAGGGCCCCCTTGTCCTTGGACATGTAAACGGCAGCATATGCGCGCGCATACAGGGCCAGGGTCACCGCCCACCCCACATTGCCCTCGTAAGACTCGTGGAAGTCCCACGCGCGCTCGTACATGTCCCTGAGCCGGATTCTGGTGGGTATCGTGACATTGGACCGGGATATAAGCCCTTCCCAGCCATGGTATCTGTTGGTCGTTACCTCCGGCAGGGTCAGGACAAGGCCTATGCTATCGTCTATCCCGACAATCTCCAAATCAGAGGTCTTCAGGTACCCGAGAGTGACATTAACCCCGTCCTCGAAAACAAACGTATGCTTATAACCGTCCGAGTAATCCGCGACTGATGCAACGACGCCATTGAAGCTGGAAACCGAATTGTTTTTAAGGAAATCGACTATCGAATTCCATCCATCCTCTTTTGAGCCTTCTAGGTAGGGATTTACATCGCCCTCACCTATCAACCCCACTCTCAAAATCGCCCCGTAGAAATTGTCGCGCACCGTGGAGAGGGCGATGCCACGAGTATTTTCTATGTCATGCCGTATCTTGAGGTAAGTAAGCCTATCCAAGTGGGAAACGAAACCGCTGTCGTCCCTGTTGTTCCACTGCATCGCCAAGGAGACTACAAATAGGATGAACACCAGCCCCAGCATTGTGTATAGGGGATAGAAGCCCCTTCTGTTCTCAATCATGTTCATCTTCTCCAGACCCCCAGTTTGATATGACCATCGTACAAGACCTCCCCTGCCAGGATTGTGACCGGCTGGCGATAATTGAACATTGTCTTGCCCCCTGGCACAGGCTCCCCGAATGCCCAAGCCCGCCCTGAGTCAGCACGCACATCGGCATAGAAGCCGTATTCCACCGAGCCTACAAGGTCCTTCAAAGCCGGCGCGTCAGCCTCTAGCCTATCCAGCATTTCCTCGTCAAGGACGAAATCGCCGAAGGAAAGTGAATCCAGGGACGCGAAGATATCGCCGGCCAATGTCTCAGAAAGCCTCTTGCCCAGTTCATGCATGTCGGAAACCTTGGACTCGGAAAGGCGATCGTTGTATGTGTTGAACAGGATTATCAACGCGGTTATCAGCCCAAGGAAGGCTATCGCTGCAGTGGGTATGTCCTCCAGCTCCTGAGGCCCCAATTGCGCTTTCTTGTTCATGAGCATTTTGATTTTTCTATATAGATCGCCCCCCCATGCTTGGTTATGCACAGGTACACGGACTCATTCATCCCCCCTACCATCCTAAAGGAGGAATCCGAAAGCGGAAGGGCTATAGAGGCCCCGCCTAGCAGATGCATGGATCCCCTATTGCTGCGCGCTATTATCCCAACTGTGTCCCCGGTCAGGTTCAGTATCTCCAGCTCGTAGGGTTCGCCGTCTATGGTCTCTGGAATCTGGTACTCAAAACTAAGGCCGTCGGGGGAGTTGTACACGTCCAGCAGGATATCCCTTAGGTCTCTGGAGACCTGGTTTGAGGAATCGGCCTGCGTGCTGGAGGCAATATAGCCGTAGGCCAGCAGCAGTATCATAAGCATCCCAAAAAAGACTAGCATACAGCCCATCTTCCCCCAGACCCAGACCACCCATCCCTTCCTTTTCATCTCAGCCCCTCCATACGTAAAGCTCCATCTCGCCCCTGTTGCCCCCGGACACCATGAAATATGATTTTGAAATGCCGACCCTGCCAACAGGCTCCAGGTCAGTGTTCACCTCGATGCTGCTGCCGCAGCAGTCCTCGGCCCTGAACTTGTACTTGTACCCCTGCCCCCCCAGCAGATCATCAAGCCTTTCCTCCACGGCCTGCCTTGCAAGCTCCCTAAGATCAGACCGGGAGGCGAGTGCAAAACCCAGCAACACAGAGTTCGTCGCATCCTCGTCGTCTCCCTCAGTCCCGTTGTATATAGTGTAGTTGGATTCCGACGTCTCCCGTATGTGCAGGACGTCAAACCCGTATTCTGAAGACGGCCAGGTGAGGTTCTCATAAGTGAAGACAAGACTTGCCACCATGGGCCGCACCAAGGTTATCGTCTCACGCCTGGACCGTTTTATTATGAAACCGTCGTCTGATGCCTCAGTCCCAGAACTGTTTCTCACAGCCACAGGTTTCTCAAGGACGGAGCCGTTGATGAATGTGCCGTTGTATCTCCGGGAGTGGGAGGAGCCGGAGTAAGCTGGTGTGGATAGTATATACTCCATGTCCTCAAAGTAGTTGGTCTTGTGTTTTTCGCCTGGTATGCCATCCCCATAGACCTTGAGCCTCACAGCCAGTTCGCGCGCACCGGTAAGGTAGGACTCCCCGCCGAAGTAGAGCTCATGGTATGGCCCTACGACACTGTTGGGGCCAAAGGAAGAGACGCCAGAAACAGGCAGGACCATCACAGTCTCGTTCCTTGACATGACCCCGTTGAAGCTCATGTTCCTCTTGGAGATGCCTAGGCCGGGTATTTTGAAACCAATGTCCTTGTCCCTGAGGGCCAGAAGGCCCGCTGCAGCCACCAGGGCCCTCGGGTTATCGGTGCTGGCTAGATCCCCCTTTACCAGAAGCGCGTTCCGTATCACGTCCCCTATCGTCAGGCTCTCAAGATTCGCCCTGGCCGGCCAGAGGTCCAAGAGCGAGGCCCGCATGTCCAGCCCTACCTCGAAATAGTTCAAGTGGGTATTGGTCAGCTCCCTTGCGCGCGCAAGCTCGCATGCCAGGCTGTGCAAAACCCCTTTAAGGGCATCATCTGCGCTTTTCCTTGAATCCCCCAGCTCCCTGAGGTTTTCTTTGATTGCGGACTCGACGTCATTGACCAGGGAGGATGCAGAGGCCAGAGCCCCAGAAAGATCATCCAGGAAGCCGAAGTCGAAACCGCCGTTGCAATCAAGACCGGTGTCAAAGCTCCCTAGGAGCTTCCCGAGCTCTGAGACGAGGTCGCATACGGCGTCCTTCCCGGAATCCACCTGGTTTAAGGAATCCCTGACTTCTGAAAGGATGTCTTTGGAGGCACCTAGGTAATCCCTTAAATCATCCATGCGCGCATCCACGTAGACAAAGAGCGCTTCATAAGAGTCGGGCGGGGTAGGCTCGTCTTCCATCCCCCCGAGGACTTCTATACAGATATCTAGGTAGGCCCGTATATGCCTTAGATCTCTCGAGACGGGATTATTTGAAATAACCATGGAGTGGGGTTGGATGGAATACACCTCCAGACCTCCCGCGCTTCCCTGGACAAGTGCTTCAAGGGTCCTTATCGCGCGCTCATTGATGTCCTCGTTCTCCTGCACAAAGGAAAGGTCTGCGCTGCTTTTCACGCTCTCTATGTAGATGTAGGTGGTTGCCAAAATCAGTATGCCCACGAATATTGCCGTGTCCACCATGCTGGCCTGCCCCCTAGACCCAGGAGATGTGTATCTTGGCGCCATATTTGGTCATATTTATCTCATGCCTGCCCGGTGGGAGGATATGGGTCGGCTCCGATTTTATGTCCATGCCTTTCACAACCATCTGGTCCCCCATCCTGCTGTAACCCGGCTGGAGGGTCCCGTTCACGAACTCCGCATCCTCAAGCGCGGCTATATTTCCATCCAACAAGACCGCATAGCCCTCCGATACGGAGACCTCAAACCTGTCAAAGGAGCCGTCGTAGGCCAGGCTCAAAAGCCTCGCCCTCTTGTAGATCTCCATGGCTGCTTCTGCAGTGAGCTGATGCTGGTTGCCATGGATGAAATTGCCCATCACCTGCACGCCCGTGGCCACAACGATGAACACCACCGCCAAGGCAGCCAGTATCATGAAGGGACTATCCTCTACACCGAATCCGCGTCTATTTCCCAAGAGCCCCATATTCCAAGATTTGGTATGAGGCGTTCTGCGTTTCGTTAAGGAGGTCTTTACCGATAGTGAGAGTGGTCTCCTTTGCATCCATCCCGGAAAGGAAGAACCCAATGAGTATGGAAAAGACAGAAACGGCTATGATGACTGCGCAGGCGAGCTTCAAAGCCTCTCCGGATATCCCTGAAGTATCGCCAATTATATCCATCTAGAAGTCAGAGGTCATGTTCCTGATCCTCTCGGAGAAGTTCACCAGCGCATCGCCAACATTGTCCACAGACTGTTGCCCAGATTCCCTGACCCCAGAAAGGAGAGAGGCAAGGATCGCCAGTATCGCCGAGACGACTATTATGGCGAGGGCCAGT
Source organism: Candidatus Altarchaeota archaeon (assembly GCA_016935655.1). The sequence goes on from JAFGQM010000008.1 coordinate 9,938, forward strand.
TTGAACACTTCGGAAGTAATCCCCTCCTCGTCCGCCAGAAAGCCCCTCATTTTTGTATAAGCTCAGTGCTCTTGTCCACGGCAATCCTGCGCGCATCCTCCAGGTTCTCCGAGACTGTCGTTGCATCGGCCTGCATGCTGCCAAGTAGTGTAACCAAGAGGGACAGCACCGCGGCAGAGACCATAACGGCAAGGGCCAGCTTGAAGCCCATGCTGTACACGCCGCGATCGTCCTCAAGGAACCGTCTCACTTGCATCCCTCGCCGGTCAGCAGGCATCTGGTCGACTGATTGGTCGTGTTGCCCGCCACAACAGTCTGCTCCTTTATCTCACCCGCACCGCTCCACGCGCCGCCCATCACAAAGGCGACCACAGCCAGCACTGCCGCGATTATTATAACCACCAGCGCCAGCTTGAAGACGGACTCGCTCTGCCCGCCCTCGTCCAGCAAGAAGTCATTTATTTTCATTTTA
>JAFGQM010000047.1 GCA_016935655.1 Candidatus Altarchaeota archaeon
AACCCAGGCTGTCCGGAAGGGCAGGTCTGTTGCATACCGGATATGAGTTGCACCAACGCTGGTGGCAAGTGCTTCTATAGCCGCTCTAAAACCTGTTCTTATGGTGTGAGAGTCCCCTCGGGGGATAATGAATGTGCTGTGGCGCACAGGGACTCGGCACGTGTTGATAGAACATCTGCATATGACTATATCTGCTGTGGCATAGACCCCACGGACAAATCGTGTGACGACCTTGGCGGCGTCTGCAAGACCTCTGGATGCACCTATGTGCTCTCTGCGGGCAATAGCCAGTGCGGTGGGGCTATAACGGGCAGCTATTGCTGCAGGCCCACGACATGTAGGGACGCAGGTGGAAAGTGCATATACACGACCTGCAGACTGGCCGACTTTGACAACGACGGGGACGTGGACCAGACCGACGCGAAGCTTATCCAGATGTGCGAGTCACCGGTTCTGCCCGTCGAGAAGGAATGTATACCCGCGGATATAAACGGCGATACTCTTGTTGATAATGCAGATATGAATTTCTTTAATTACTGCTTGAATTCCTATCTGTATGAAAAACGCGCCTATTACATGTCCTGCAGCGAGCATTATGCTCCCGGGGACGAAGAATGCGAGCTCATTGGCTCTCTAACTTTTGACAAACAAATTTGCTGCACTGGGGCCTATTCTTGATACTCAACCCTTATCACCTCTTTTATCTCCCTCGCCTTCTTGGGCCCTATGCCGTCCACTTCTTGTAGATCCTTGGACAGGGCGTTGAACACGTTCCTGACCGACTTGAAGTGCTTGAGGAGCCTTTTCGCGAGGACTGCGGAGACGTTCGGCAGGGATTCCACTATGAACTGCTGCCTTTCGGCGAGGCTCATGGCTCGCTTCTCGCCCCGTAAGGCTATATCCTTCAACCTTCCTTCCTGCTCCCTTTTCGCCAGGACGTAGAGGAAGGCCGCCGTGTCCTCCGGGTCTTTTGTGAAGATTATCGGTATCTGGAAGCTGACCGCCACAGCCGCCATGGCGCCCCTGATTGCATTTGGATGGATGTTCCTTTCAGTGTAAAGACTGCGGTTGTCCCCTTCTATGACCATTATGGGGTTTGGGAAGTTCCTTGTGAGCTCTTCGGCCTGCGTCAGGAGGCGCTTGTCAATTATGGACTGAAGGAAGTCGCTCACCGTCTTCCTCTCCACGGCCACTCTCTCGCTTATGAGAAAGTCGGCCACCTTCAGCTGCTTTATCCCTACCTGGACGTTCATGTCCAGGAGCTTCTTCGCGATCCCGCTGTTCCTCTCCCGCTGGTCGACATAAATATACAACTCCCTCCCAGTTTTCATCTCTTCCTCTCTCCCCTGCCCGGATTTTTCAGGGGCGACAAAGGCTTTTAAGGAGCTCTGCCCCACGCCAAGGTCGTTTTCCTTAAAATCACGCTTCAGCTCTTTTAGGGTCGCTTTCATCCTCCTCTCTTTATGATAGGCGGACCAAAAGTATATCTCGTCCCTTGTCCTTTCAGTCATGAGAACCACCAGTTTGCCCGGCTTCTTGCGCGCGGTCCTGCCCCTTCTCTGGATACTCCTTATCTCGCTCGGTATGGGCTCGTAGAAGACCACTAGGTCCACCTCCGGGATGTCGAGACCCTCCTCACCAACCGCAGTCGCTATGAGGGCGTTGAACTCACCTGCTGAGAACTCCTCCAGGACCTGTTTCTGCTCCTTCTGGCTCATGCCCTTCTGTTTTCCTTTTGTCGCCTGGCCTATGAACATGACAGGGACAAGCTCGTCCTCCTTGTTCAGAACGTCTATTATCTTCTCTACAGTATCCCTATACTGGGTGAAGACGATTATCTTTGAATTGGCCTTCTTCCCTATCTGTTCTTTTACAATGGCCCTCAGTTTCTCCAGCTTTGGATGGTCTATGTCCTGTGACTTCAATATCTCGGTCAGGCCTATGGCGTTCCTCATCTCCTCTTGTTTCAGAAGACTGAAAACGGCCTTGCTCTTCTGTTTCCTTAAACGCTTGAAGTATTCGTCGAGTGGTGCTATGCCCTGGGTCTCCAGCAGCTCCAGGGCGTGATAGACCTTCAAAAGGGAAGCCATCCAGGATATCTCGGTGAATACTTGGTTCCCGCTGATGAGCTCCTGCCTCAGCTGGCTTTGGAGAGTAAGAAGGTCCTTCTTGCTGATTTCCTTGAACTGCCTCCCGCCGAAGTAGCCCCGCTCCTTGAGCTTTTTGAAGTAGTCCTTTATGACCCCTTCCAAAAGGGTCTTCAGCCTCATGAAGTTCTCCGGGAACTTTATCCTCACCCATTCCAGGTCCAGTTTTTCTACATACGGCTTCACGTCCCAGTCCTGGTCGGTCTTGACCTCCACAGTCTGTATGTCCAGGTTCTGCATTATCTCGGCTATCTTCTCCTTCTGTGCGCCCGGGGAGGCGGTAAGGGCCAGGGAGAGCCTGTTTTTCCCCGTTTTTTTATACCTGTCGGCTATGAAGACATAGGCGTATTCCCCCACTGCTCGGTGACACTCGTCGAAGATTATCAGCGAGACGTCGGACAGGCTTATATTGCCAGCTATCAGGTCGTTCTCGATGGTCTGGGGGGTGGCGAACACTGCGCGCGCACGATTCCAGAATCCCTTCCGGTTCTCGACCTTTTCCTCTCCTGTCAGAAGCGTGAACTCCGATTCATCCAGGTTCAGGAACTCCTTGAAGCTGGCTATGTGCTGCTGCGCCAGGGGCTTTGTCGGCGCGAGGAAGAGGATCTTGCCACTTGGGAATTTGTGGAGCCTGTGGGCCGCCACGAAAAGGGCTATTATCGTCTTGCCCAGACCGGTCGGCAGGACCACAAGGCAGCTCTTGTCCAGGCAGACCGAGACGACGGCTTCCTGGTATTCCCTGAGTTTTATTCCCTCTTTGAGAAGTGGATGATTTGGCATGTTACCGCTTTTTTCGACCCTTAGTTTGGAAATGGAACCAGATTATGTGGGTTGGGTTGAGATTAATTTTGAATCTCCTGTTAACCTCTGCAGTCACGTCCCCCCATGTGCCCCCCTTGTTTGATATTTCCTCATGTATCCCCGGGAAATCCCTTCTTATGCGTCTGATCTTCCACATAGATAGCTCTGGTTTTTGGCCCTCCCAGAGTCTGTGTACCTGCACATGGGATATCCCCTCTATCCTCGGTTTCTTCTTCCTTGCAGCCATGTATAGTTTGGGCCCGTAATGTTAAAAAGGATGTTTTGTTCACAGAGGAACAGCTTTACGGGCAGGCGTTGGCCCACATACCCACAATGGTTATGATGTCGCTGAGTCCAACGTTGCCGTTCATGTCTATGTCCCCATTTGGGCCCGTAGTGGCCCAGTAGGCCAAGACATACATGATGTCGCCCAAGCCTATGGTCGGGCTCCCGTCCAGGTTTATATTGTTGTTGACGCAAGCCCTGTTCTTGCAGAGGTCGTATGTGCATGGGTTGGGGTCGTCACAGAATACAGCTTGACAGGTCAAATCAGCCATGCATTCATAACAGAATGTTTCCCCATGAGTAGGGCATCCATGCATCATGCAGTTAAAATGGCCATTCTCA
>JAFGQM010000048.1 GCA_016935655.1 Candidatus Altarchaeota archaeon
AGAGAAGAAGAAAGAGGAGAAGAAGGAGCAAGAGCAGGAGAAGGCAGCAGAGGAAGCAGCTGAAGGACTGGGCGCACTGTTCGGATAAGGAACCATAGGAAGCCCTATCGGCTTCCCTATTTTTATTCAGCGTTTCCTTAGAATAGGCGATGAAAAAAGACGGGGAGGCTAAGAGGGGGCGGCCTAATGAGTTTCAGATTAGCGGTGAGAGAGCGCAGCCCCTGATGATATTGGAATACCTGAACAGCTGGGGCAATGAGTTCCTGTTCATCTTCCTCCTGATAACATCCGCGTTTTTGCTTCTTTTCATAAACATGCTGGAGTCGTCCCTGCCGGAAAGCGTGCCGACCATAATGGGCTTCGAGGTGCCCGCCTACTGGGCCACCCAGGTCCCCATCTTCATTCTCATAATAGCGGCCGTGGGCCTTGCAATCTACTACAACATGCGCAGGAGGTATATCGAGACCATGCTCTACATGGTCTACCAGGCTTCCTCGGGCGCACCGGAGACTAGGGGCAAGCCTCCGGCCAAAAGAAAGTAGCCATAGACAAAGATGCCACCCCGCCCGCAAAGAAGGAGCAAGGAAAGGGAATCACACCTGCCCCAGACCCATCAGGAACTCATAAAGAGCAGGCTGTACGGCGAGCTCACCTCCCCCGAAGAGCTGGAGGAAGAAGAGAAGCGGATGGAGGATGAGAGGAAGAAGAAGCAGTCCAATTTCTATCTGAAACTTTGCGATTCCATACAGGCTGGCATCGACAAGAAGACCAAGAAGTCGTATGTGACCCCCACGGACCTGGAGGAGCAGGGCAAGAAAAAGAAGAAGGAGAAGGTCCTGCCGAAGGAATACCGGGAAGCTTTCGATTTCCTCGGGTGGAAGGTGAGCGACGAGGCTGCTATAGGAGCCCCAAACAAAGCCTTCATCTATGGGTTAGTCATCGGCATTGTAGTATTCATAGGTGGGTTTATGATACTCAGGCCGTCGGATATGCTAATACTCTTCTCTTTGTTCTTCGCTCCCGTATTCTGCGCTCTTGGGTTCAGGGTGTGGATCGAGAAGTATCCCATATCCATGGCAAACACCGAGAAGCTCAAGGCCCTGACCTATGTCCCCGAGATAATAACCTACCTGATAATGGAGATGAGGCTCCAGCCCAATTTGGAAAGGGCGGTGGAGTTCGCCTCCGAGCACGGCCAGGGCAAGATAGCCGAGGACCTGGAGGAGATACTCTGGAAGAACAGGATAGGCGTATACGAGGGCATCGAGGAGGGCCTTGACGTTTTGGCATACAGGTGGGAGCCGTACAGCGAGGAGTTCAAGCACGCCGTCACCATGATAAGGGCGTCTGTCCTTATACCGAGCGACATAGAGAGGAATCTTCTTTTCGACAAGGTAATAGAGGACGTCCTTGATTCCACAAAGGAGAAGATGGAGCTTTACACAAGGTCCATGAAGCAGCCGTCCATGTACCTCTTCTACATAGCTGTCTTGCTGCCCCTGATGATAATAATCATGCTGCCGGTGGCCGCGGCCTTCATAGGCCTGCCCGTTGCTTCCCCGGAGATACTTATCATATTGTACGTCTTCTTGCTGCCCATGATCACTTATATGTATGCGAAATCAGTACTAAGCAAAAGACCCGGGGGTTACGTCCCGCCAGTCATCCCGGACGACCACCCCGGGTTGCCGAAAAAAGGATGGATGGTCTGGAAGGGCATGAAGCTGCCGATACTCGCGACTGCGATACTGGTGTTTATAATACTGGTCGGTGCGGGATGGTGGCTCGAGAGCCTGACCAGGCTGAGCCCCGGGGAGATAGAATACATGGAGGAGCAGGGGCTCACCGTTCGCCAGCAGCATTATTACCAGTATCTAATCCCTTTGGCCATAGCTATCCCGTTGGCGATATACCTCTACGGAAACAGCGTCCATAAGAGGAGTGCGCAGAAGAAGATAGAGGCCATGGAGAGGGATTTCAAGGATGCGATTTACCTCATGGCCAGTCGCCTGGGCGAGAAAAAACCCCTGGAGGATGCCATAGCCTATGTCAAGAGGTTCATGCCGGAGAGCGAGGTCGCCACGACGATACTTGACATGATGCTGAGGAACATCATGGTCCTCGGGCTGACAATAAAATCTGCCATCTTCGACCCCACATACGGCGCATTGAAGAATGTCCCCTCAAGGCTCATGGCCAGCTCGTTTAAGATAATGATAGACTCAATAGAGCTTGGGCCCCAAGTGGCCTCCACTTCTCTCATCTCGGTTTCCAACCAGATTCGGAACATCCAGAAGATAAACGACCTTATGAAGAAGCTGTTGGGGGACATAACTTCCATGATGAGCTCCATGGCCACCTTCATAGCGCCCGTTGTTCTGGGCATAGTCGCCTCGCTGCAGAGCGTGATACAAGGCATAATAGAGCCCCTTGGCAACTGCGAGGAGGTCGAGCTTTCGGCAGGGCTTTCCGGAGAGGAGTTCTCGGAAGCGGCTTCCATGATAAGCGGCAAATCAGGGATGATAAGCTGCGAGGCTATCAAAAGTATGGCTTCCCCGGACGTCTTCCAGATTATAGTCGGGATCTATGTCATAGAACTCGTTTTTATACTGGCATATTTCTCCGCCAAGATCCAATTCGGCGACAATAAGACTGCCGTGATGCTGGGAATCGGCAAGTCGCTGCCCATAGCGATCCTGGTATTCGTAGGCTCCCTCTTCGCCGCCGCCAGCATGATGGGCGGTCTGATGGGCGTCTGAGCTTTTTTAAGGGAGAGACGTAAATATACTCAATTAGCACCAACTATAAACTAAAAACGGAGTGAAAAATGAGAACTTTTGATAAACGAGGCCAGGGCTTCGACACCTTCAAGCTGCTGATAGCCGCCGTCGTGGCCATGGTTATTCTGGGTATCGTGACGGGTGTATTCGGGCAGATTTGGGGTTTGATAGGCGGGATTTCTTGCGTTTCCAACCCCATAGGTGAGATAAGCTCCAAGATACAGTCTGCGACGAGCGAGATGACCGTTGTGACACAACTATTGTGTTTCACGGCGGCTGGTGAATCTATAAGCGCAGAGTCCGTACGTAAAAGGGTTTCCAGTAGTGTATCGGGTATTAACTTTGAATGCGAAGGGGCCTCAGTTTGTGACCCTGCCGCCGACCCAGCAGTCCAAGTTGTTACTGGCAGGAATACAGGCTCGATATCTGCAACTAGGGCTACGCAGTTTAAAATAAGGATATCATGTACCCAAAAAGACGGGAACTTTGACTGCGACCTTATAGTGGTGAATCCAACGACATAAACCAATGTTGTTTCATAGCAAGAATGGGCAGGGCGAGTCCCTGATAAAGATACTGGTAGTAGCTATAATAGCCATAATAGCGCTGGCCATAGCCAAGAGCTACTTCCAGAAGAGCGCGCAAAGGACGCAGGAGACTGTGGAGGAGGTTTTCGCCCCGGAGACCAGTCTGCCCAGGGGCGACATCATCAAAACTGCCCTTTCTAACCCGACTCCAATAAGGCTTATTCTGCCTCTTGCCCCGACATGAAAACCAGAGGCTTTGAAAGCGGGCCGTTTCAGCTGTTCATAGCAGTCATAATAATGATGATGTCCCTGATTGTGGGGTTTTATCTTATAAACATGGTCAACTGCTGGAAATGCGAGGAGATGGGCAGGACCGAGGCCACAGATTTCAAGGAGAAGATAGCGAACGTCGGCGACGGCGACGTGGGCAGCGTGGCCGTGGTGAATTTGGAACTGCCGGAGTGCATAAAAGGGTTTTTCATAAGGAAGATTCTCGGCAATCCAGGCGAGGGGAAATGCAAGTCGTTTTGCCCCCAGCATCCGGACCAGTGCTGGGTGTTCTTTGGCGACAGCCGGTGCAGCGGCAGGTACATACTGGAGTGCATAGATATCGCGGGGGATACGGACATGAATGTCGACTCTACCTTAGCTGTAGCGAGTAACAACCCAAACGATGAATGGATAGATACCGCCTATGCCTTTACCTCCAAAAGCTATCTAATACGGATATACAAGTCTACCCCCAATACAATAGACATAGGGAAACCCTAAACATGGCGCTCCACGAGAACAAGAGGGGAATGTACGAATACGTGCTCAGCAAAAGCATCATGCTGATTTTTATTCTGGGTATCGTTTATGTCTTCTATAATTTTTACAACAGTCTGAACATTAAAAGCGCGGGAGATGTGGCGGAATCCGAGGCTGAGAGGATAGCGAAGATAATCGATGACACGATAAGCTACACTGGCATAGAGACCGAGCATGTCATAATACTAAACAACAATCTGAAGGTCGGCCAGACTCAGGTGAGCTACAATCTCAAGATAACTGATAAGGCAGTAGTTTTGCAGATGGAGAACTACCCATACAGCGACATCAAAGGTATCGGCATCTTCGGGCAGGGCAGGCTGCAGCCCGGGAGGTCTGACAGGACAGGCACATCCAACACGGAGATCAACTGCGCCTGGAACGAGATAGTCCGGGGCGGCGAGCTACTGGTGAAGAAGACGGAGGGCTACGAGGTACGCACATCTGGGGGTTATACGGTCTGGTATACGGTTGATGTCACCATATCTTCGGAGGCATGCGGCGACACGATCAATCTATGGGGGGAATGGTGCGTCGGCGACAATTGCCAGGAATCATAAAATGGATCTGATAAGAAACAGGAGAGGGCAGGAGAGCGCGTTGAGCGGGGATCTGCCCGCCATCATAATGATAGTGGTCAGCATAGGTTTCTTCATATCCTCCCTGGCGTATTCCATAGTCATCTTCGACCAGGGGAAGAGCGACCTGCTTTTGAAGAGGGCCGCGGTCGAGTCTGCGACCATATTCATGAAGGAGAGCGCGAGGATAGACCCGGATGAGCTTTCTTCTTCCTCGTCCTTCTGGCAGCAGCGGATAACGGGCATGCAGCAGAACTACGGGGTCAATATCTATGTGGAGCTGGTCTCGGAGGACATAACTGGTATAAGCACTCAATGCGAGCTTCCTAATCCGTGCCCTGACCCGCGAGACCCAGATAAATGCAGATACGGCAAGAACGCCCCCCCAACCTCCTCTTTGGTCATTGTCAAATCGTTCCCGATATCGGTCAGGGAGACTGACCTTTGCGTCTTCCCGGGCATAATAAGGGTGAAAATATGGAGATGATCCACTTGAGGAAAAAAGGACAGGCGGAGATATTGGACGGACTTCTACTTTTGCTCATAACCGCCATATGCTCCATCGCCCTGATAAACATCTCGGGCAACTACGGCAAGGACGCCTCCGAGAAGTACGACAACATCTACCAGCAGAAGATGGCCCAGAACGCCCTGCTTTCACTTTATCATATAACATGGAACAAGAAGTCCGTGATGGTGGACGTTTCTCAGTATCTTGCCGGAAGCTCTCAAGAACGCTTAGCGGATAGCGATGGTGGGGTCAACATCCAAAATATACTCAACTGGTATCATGAACAGCTGGGCTGGCATTTCGGCTTTGCGTTTACAGACGATAGTCTTAGGGCCCGAACATATTTAACAACCGATGATGCCCTGCCAGATTACGACTCCTTTAAAACATATCCAAAGAAGTGCGCCAGCGCGGCTTTGACATATCCTGTTAATGACGGTACATGTCCAGACATACAGGGCGACATGTGCTACGAGATGTTCCAGGTGTGCGTCTGGCAGAGATAGACTAAGCAGGTATCCTTCTCTTCATCGCGAACTCTGAGCCGCAGTTCGGGCACTTGTAGTTTATCGAGTCCTTCTCAGGCCTCATGCTGGTGGCGCAGTTAGAGCAGAACGGCTTTCCGCACGATGAGCAGTATACGATGGTGGTTCCCTTCTTCTTGCAGCGGGGGCAGGCGTTGTTTATCTCTCCCAAATCCACGAACATCCCGTCATAGCTCTGGTTGTCAAGGCTCTCTCCGAGGCCTTCCAGGTCCCCCATCCCCCCGAGGTCCTCCAGAAGCTCCTCGTCCGAGTCCCCCAGGCCCAGGTCCTCCTCCCCAAAGGACATCTCCGGCTCGAGCATCTCTACGCCCTCCTCGTCAGGCAGCTTCCCGAATTCCTTTTTCGCTTCCCCACCCTCCTCCTCATACCACTTCTTGGATTCGTCCAGGGCCTCCTCCTCTCCTTTCTTGGTGCTGGGCAGGAGCTGCTGCCTCACGTCTCCCACAACGGATTTGAGCACGTCTTCCTCTCTCCTCTTGGGGTAGGCTTTTTGATAAGTGTCGATGCTTTCCGTGATGTCCTCCTCTTCGGCCCCCTCACTCCTTCCAGCTTTTTCCCCTCCCCTCTCGTGCTTCCGCCCCGTCTTTTTGACTTCTATCTCCTGCTTCCTCAGGTCTTTGAGGGCGTTGGTTATGTCTTCGATGTCCTCAGACGTGTAGAACTCCTCCTGCTGGGCCTTACCGATACCCTCCTCTAGCCTGCCCTGCTCCTGCAGCTTATCCTTAAGCTTTTCAAGCATGTACCCTATCTTTATCTCCTCAACACCCAGGGCCTCTGGACCCAGCTTCTCCCTCACGTCCTTTCTCCTTTTCAGCTCCTCCTCTAGCATACTCAGTGTCCTTTCCCTCTCGAGCTGCGTGGCTAGTTTTTCGCTCTTTATAGTCTCTTTCAGCTGGCCCAAGACCTTCTCCAAGCTCCTACTGTCGCTCTCGCCCTTTGTGGCGACCTTCTCCAAGTCCTTTCTGATGGCCTTTAGGTCCCCCTCGGTCTCGGCAGGCGTTGGCTTCTCCTCTACCGTTTTTGGTTTTTCTGCAATAGCCACTTCGAGTCCCCTCACTTCCTCCTTGGGTTTCCCCCTTTTCTTAAGGATTTCCTTCACGGTCCTCTCACCTATCCTCTCTTCCAGTCCGGCCTGCATTTTCGCCTTTGCTTTTTCCACCTCTCTCGGAGTCTTTTTCCCCTCCTTCAGCTCGCTGGCCTCCTTCACCATCCTGGTCAGCCTTTCTATCCTCCCCTTCTCTTCAGACCTAAGGACCTCATACTCCAGCTTGTCGGCTATCCCCTCGATTTGTTTTTTCGTTTTTTCGTGCATCCGTTGCTGCGCTTCAAGCTTCTTTTTCTTCTCCTGTTGTATGCTGTACTTTATGACCTTTCTTGGAACCCCTACCACGACCTTTTTATGGGCCCTTGTGTACTCGACTATCGAGGAGTTCACGGCCAGGAACACGCCGAAGACAAGGAGGAAATATATCGCATTGCCCTCGGACTCGAACAGCATGGGGCTGGCCGAGTAAAGAGGGACGGGTATCTCAAAAAGCCCCAAAAAAGCCGCGGGTATGTAAGCTACTAGGCCGAATATCACGAACATGAGCCACCTGGTCCTTGCGAGATAAGTCTTCACATCCGGATAGACGAACTTCAGCGACACGCTCCCGATGAGGGGGCTCAGCACTAGCAGCAGTATGTAAGGCAGATAAGCTATTATCAGAGACATTTTGCTGATTTATATGTTTCGCGGAATAAAAAAACAAAATGAGAGTGAAGGTATCGGCACCGGTCCACCCCACAGAGCGGCTGGAGAAGGTCTTGGACGCGGTGGAGTACATATTCCCGGCCATGGAGTTTAAGGAATCCGGGGGGGTTGTTAGCGGGGTTGGCAACGACAGGAACTCCCTGGTGGACTTCAAGGAGAGGCTGAAGAACCAGCAGATTAGGGATACGGCCCGTGGTCTGTTACGTCATTTCATGGAGGATAATAAAATCAAGTTCAGGATAAACAAACAGGCGGCTTGCAAGGCCAAGATAAACTTCGTGGACTTCGACGTCGCGCTCGGGCCTATTGAGGTTTTGATCGAGGACGAGAACCCTCAGGAACTGGTCGAGTGGCTCTGCGAGTAGTCATCTCCTCCTTCTTGCTCCCCCCCTTACCCTCTTCTTGTTGGGTTTTAAGGACCTGTTCCCCCTTTCAAAAGCCCTCAGCAGGCTCCTTGATGTGTTCTCTATGGCGTCCTCCGAGACTCCGAATGCGCGCGAGTACAATCTGTGGATATGGTTCACAGACCGCTCACCGTTCTTTATCTCCTGCGCCATCTGCCTGAATTTCGCCAGGACGCTGCTGCTCACATGGATTGGGACATTGGCCCTTTCAGCTATGGTCCTGTGGTCCAGTTTTGCACCTGGGTTTTCCTCTATCATCTGCCCGACGGTCTCGAAGGCCCTTCTTTTTTCATCATGTCTTTTGTATCGCCGTCTGGGGATTCTACCCGCAGCTATGGCCTCCATTCTGGCATTTTTTACTAAGGTTACAGTGACGCCGTGTTTGCGCGCTAGTTCAGTCCTGCTAATCCCGGACATGCTTTCATGAGCCAGCTTCGCCCTCCTCTGCCGCGCCCTTTTGAGCCTGTTTTTGTATCTTTGAGCCCTGGTGGGGAATTTTATGCCTCTCGCAGCCATCTCCCTGACTATCTGTTCCTCGACCCTCATTACAGCCTTGTCCGCCACGCCCACTTCCAGGGATATTTCCCTTATCGATCTCCTGGAGGGCCTTGTCGAGTCTTTCTTGGCGACAAGAAGACTGCGGACTAAGGCTTCCTCCTGGGGCGCTATTTTCCATGGCTCATGGATACTGTCGGGTTCCACACCCCTCTCCAGCGCCATCGCTTTTTTTTCCCGGTTCTTTAGTTTCAGGAGAGTTTTCCAAGCGATTTTCCCTTTGTGTTCCCTACCTATCTGCATCAGGCTTTTTTCGGATTTCAGCCCCCTGGCAAGGGGCCCTAGATAATATCTTCTTATGTCTCTGGCAACCTGCTCATGATCCTCCTTTACAGTAGGCCTTGAACCCGGGTCGTATAACGGCGGTCTTGTCTCCCTCCCGGCATTCCTTAACAAACTGGTTATCCCCTTCGCTCCTATGCCAAACTCTTCATAGGCCTTGGCAGTTGCCCTTACCGAGCGATTCAGCCTTTCCCAGGTCTCGATGATCTCCCGGTCGGTGGGGGGTTTGGACTTCATGCAAAGATTAGGAATCAAAGAAGAAAAGTCATCTCGGCCTTGTGAACTTCCGTTTTATGGATTTATTCTTTGCCCTAATGGCCGCGGTTATGACTGGGGCCGCTTCCATTAAAACGCTCTCGTTGACATTGAATGTCCTAGCATATCTCCTCTCCGGGACTAGTGCCCTCCCGTTACCCTCTATTATCCCGCGCACCATATGCCTGAACTTGTTCATAGCCCAGGTCGCTTCATCCTTTGGCATACCTGCCCCTTGCGTGAGCATCCTGTAATTTAGCCTTGCACTAGGATTGAGCCTAAGAGCTTCTATCAGTACCTCAAATGCCTTTCTTCTACTGGCGGAATGGTCCTGGTGGCGCCTTGGTATGGCTCCAGACTTCAGGCCATGGGTTCTGGCCTTGACTAGGGTCGCTATGGAAACTCCACCCTCTCCGGCTACTTGTTGTAGTGTTTTGTCGTTGATGGCACTCTTAGCCGCGACTTCAGCCCTTTTTCGTGTCCTTCGCCCCACCCTAGCCGCATGGGCCC
>JAFGQM010000049.1 GCA_016935655.1 Candidatus Altarchaeota archaeon
ATGAGGCCCTGCTTTACGAAATATGAGATCAGACCGGGGTTGGCTCCATGTTCGATGATGGCTGTGGAGCCCTTCTCCCGCCATTGCGAGACTAACTTGCGTATATTCATGTGCCTCCAGTATAGCGTTCTCTTAGTCGGGTGCGTCGTATAGGCGCCCTCATAAGGATCCCATACCTCCACCGAGGTGTTCACATACAGCACATTGTTGTCGTGGCACCATTGCAGGAGCTCACAACAGTCGATGTTCCAGGCCAGGTCGATGAGGACATCGCCTGCAGACAGGTATTTGCCTAGAAGTTCGGGCAGATTTTCTCGAGTGATCTGGTCACGCACGAACTTGATGCCCTTTTCTGTCCATTCCCTGAGTGCGGCAGACCGGTCTTGGAAATCTATGATAGTGATATTCCCATAAGGCACATCCACGTGCTTTAACAGAATCGGCAAGGTGCATTGCGCAACCGAGCCATAGCCTACAAACAATACCCTACCCCCAAAATCAATTTTTTCCCCATCCATCTTTAGATTCTCTAGTCAATACCAGAGCGAACTATTGCGCTATTTTTAACGAGGAAATTTATTCGTTCATAATTAAAAATCTTTTTCCCCCTAAGGAATTTATTAGGCAGCCAAAAAGAGCTAATCAACATTTTTCGAGTTTTTATTAATCGCCCATTTATCTAAATATGCTTGCAGAAACAGACGAATCAGCAGAGGACAAAATAGTCGTAGAGCCCAAGAGGAAAGGGGGGAAAGCCAAGAAGATTGCAGCAGTAATAATAATTTTGGCCATATTTGTACTATTTGGTTTTCTTTTGACAACAGGAATGCTAGACAAACTTTTGGGCGAACTATTCCCTACTGAGACCCCAGTATCACGCCTGTCGTGTGTACCGAGCCCGGTAAACGAGATTGTTTCCGGGATGAACACTGCCATGTCCGGTATTGATTTCGTTACCACCAAGATCTGTCTTAAGAGGGGCAATGAGATATCGTTCGACATGATAGAAAACCGACTGTCAAATGTTGACGTTTCCTTCAAGTGCGATGCCGAGATTTGCGCCGACAAAAAACTGGTCATTATGGAAGACAGGTTAAGCGCGAAGATCGATGTCGAGTTTAAGGCCAAGATAACCTGCGATGTCGCCTCAGACGAGGGGCATACCTGTGACATAACGATCTTGGACCTGGACTAATCTATTCGGTCTTTAGCCCCATCTCCTTGCATGCCAGCACAAACATGGCCTGCGACCAAGCGAGTGGGGCTGGGCACTTTTGCAAGTCATTAGAGAATATCTGCTCTGGCACATAAGGGCAAGCGTTCTCTGTAACAAAATCAAAATATCTTTTCGCCCTTGTTTTGTCCCCAAGCTTTGAGTAATAGATTGCGATGAGGAAATTTAGTATTGGCCATGCACCGCCCCCCTTCCCCCTATGCACACCTTTGTACATCCATCCGTCATAGTCGTCGCATTCGAACCGATACACACCATAGTTCTTCACCAGCCTTTTTTCTATCTCCTTGACAGTGGAGACCATCCTTCTGTCGTCAGGCCTGTACACCTCAAACGGATAAACCAGAGCCAGCGCGCTGCCGTCTATGCCGCTGTCCGGCAGCTTTCCAAAAGACCGGTAGAAATATCCCCGATGATGCAGGTCCAATCTCTTTTTCATCTCTCGCGAGGCTTTCAACCACTCTTTGTTTGGGAGCATCCTATGCGCGCACTCGAGGCCCTTGGAGCATGCAGCCAGTGTATAAGTGAAGTTATCCTCAAGGTCCGGGAAGGTGAATCTCCCCTCCCAGAGGTCCTGAGTGATAATCTTGAAGTGAGTCCTATCCCAGAGGTTGCAGAGCCCTTCTGCAGCCAACTCAACTAGTTCAGAATACTTTTTTGCAGAATCTAACTTTTCCTTAAAGTGGTTCCATACTTCAAAAAGCACTATGCCAGCCTGGTCAGGCTGGAAGTTTACGCCCCATCTAGTGGTCTTTCCTTCCCTAGACTTGTACCTATTGATTTTCCCATTTGGGAAATAGTTCTCTAGGAACACTCCGTCCTCCTTAAATCCCTCGGCTTTCATGCACCACCTAAAGAATCTCTCTTGGGGTTCTTTAAGCCCAAGGGCGTCTAGCGCCATGCAGACATAGGCAGAGTCCCTCAACCAGACGAATCTATAGTCCTTGGCTTCCTTCGGGTAGTGGGCATTGGACGAGTTGGCCGCCACTATGGCCCCATTGGGCAGGCAGCAGTCCAAGAGGATCCTCCTTGATTTTTCCAGATTTTTTGTAAGTTTCATAATCAGAACTTTATCTTCCTAAATACTGCAAGTGAAAGGTCCACTTCAGGATACCCGCTCAGAGTCAAAACGCTTCTGAGGAAACCAACCCTCAAGGAATCATGTATCTTCGATAATATCTCAAAGAAATTTTTGCCCTCATCAAAGGCCTGGAGTTTTTTGCTAGGCCTCGATTTGGCCAGTTTTTTAATGTATCCCTTCTCCAGCTTGAAGTCATAAGGCAGGAAATAAGCCAACAGCTCTAGAGATTCAGTTGTAAGGGAATCAAAGATTGAGGTAATGTTTGACGTCAGGAATTCCAGTCTTTCTGCCATATTGTTTTTGGCCGCTTCATCTTCAATCATCGACATCCTCTCTAGAACCTCGGATATCCTGCAGGTTGTTTCAAAGCCCTTCTGGAAGCTCACTATGGTCTTGACTCTGTCCTCTAAATGTATCCTGTATTGGAATTTTTTTTCCCTTGGTCGGGATTTTATCCAAGACATCATTGTACTTCAGCAATAATTCCGCCATCTGCAAGTTCTGTGGCATAGAAGACTTAGAATCAGAATTGTAAAACCCTTTTCGGTCATCTCATGTCCATCTCGGCGCCCATGCAGTTCAGGACGATCTGTATGTCGGCATCCCCCCTATAGGCCTTGTTCGGGTAGCGGTATATGCTCCCGAGTTTTGCGCACGTGTCCTCGCTTATCCTGGCGGCCTTTGTCCTGCTGAGGTCCATCCTTTTCCCCCTTTCCCTTATTATGGCCTTGAGCTCCTTGTGTATGTTGGACCCGTCCTGGGCGGGCTCTTTCGGGCGCCATGATATGAAGCTCGGGATCCCTATCTCATCGGCGAATTTTCGATGGATGTACTTGACTTCGTGATCCTTTATCTTGAGCTTGGCGGATATCGACATGGCCACCCCTATGACCTCCGGGTCCAGGAAGGGGACCCTCAGCTCTATGCTGTGGTACATGGTTATCTTGTCCTCCCTTTCCAGCGTGTCCTTGTAGAGCTGCTTTATGTCGTTCCACAACCCCCTGTTCAGCACGTCGGGGCCGTAGTCCTTGTACACGTCGGGATACCAGGGGTACCCTGCGAAGAGCTCGTCTGCGCCCTGCCCGGTCAGCATAACCCTTATCCCCCCCTCCTTGGCCAGCTTCACTGCGAAGAATATCGGTATGGCCACATCCACCTGCAGGTGGTTTGTCGATTCGATGGCCCTTATTATGTTGCTCAGCTCCTGGCTTATCTTCGTGGGGGTAAGCTCATTGACCCTCAGCTTCAACCCCATCTTATCGGCCGCCTTTTTGGCGTATTTCACGTCAGAGGATTCCTTGAATCCGGATGTATAGCACACGACTTCTGCCCCCAGCTTTCTGGCTATCTCCGCGATTATCACGCTGTCCACCCCCCCTGAGAAGATTATGCCTATCTTTTTATGACCCCGTATCCTTTTTTCTACTGCATCGAAAAGGGCTTTTTTGTACTCCTTGAGGGCCATCTCCTCCCCGTATATGTTTATCTCGGTCTTGTGCAGCTTGTTCCCGTCGTATATCGCAAAATGATAATCGTGCCCATCCGGGTCCTTTCTTATCTCAACTATCTCCCCCGGCATGACCCTCCTGGCTTCGATGTCCAGGTTCCACAAGGGCTTCTTCTCGGAGCAGAAGACTATGTACCTCCCGTTTTTCCCGTAATAGAGCTGCTTTATCCCGACAGGGTCCCTCGCCAAAACAAATCTTTTTTCGACAGTATCAAAAACCACAAATGCATATTCTCCGTCCAGGATCTTCATAGACTCGGCGACAGCCGCTATGACAGAGCCAGTCTCCTTAAATTTTTCTTCGACCAGGTGGACTATGACCTCGCTGTCAGAATCGGTCTTGAACTTATGCCCTTCTTTTCGCAGGTCTTCACCCAATTCCTTATAGTTCCATATCTCCCCGTTGAAGGCCAGTATGAACCTGTCACTGCAGCCTTTTAGTGGCTGTATGCCTGAGACCCCGGTTATCCTCAAACGTGAGTGGCCAAGGCCGCTTTCCCCCTCCAAGCATTCTATATGCACATCCTCTATCCTTTCAGCCTTCTCTATTTCACAGCCTATGGCTATTCCAGAGCCATCGGGACCCCTATGCTCGGTGAGCTCCAGCATCTCCTTGAGCTTTTCACTAATATCCTCACCCTGTTTGTCAATAACTCCAGCTATAGAACACATTCTCTTTCACGTATTTTTTCTCCGAGTTAGCTATCGTTCGGGCTAATCGCAATATAGAAGGATTTCGCAACTCAACATAGTATCTAAGCAAAAAAATGAACTCTTTCAAATACAAACGCATCTCTATTTAAGTTTTCACCCTTTGTTGTAATGTTCGATCGTTTGGTCGATTAGTCTTTTAAGCATTAGAACCTACTAGTATAAAAATCTGCCATTACCGAGACTCATATTTCTCCCTTTTCCAAGATTTTCCCGTAAAGTTCAGGCCTCCTGCATCTATAAATCTTCTCCTCTTCCCTCCATGAGTCCACATCATCCATGTCTATCTCTGCGCGCAGGATACCCTCGCCATCGCCAAGCTGCTTTATTATACTTCCCCTTGGTCCGATTATGCACGACCCACCGTTGTAGACGTCCTTCTTCCACTTGTTTGCATATAGGACAAAGACCTGATTGTCGGTGGCCATAGCCTGCAGCCTCCTTGTCATATACTTCTCATTGAATTCAGTTGGCACAACACCTATGACTGCAAAAACCTTTGCACCCATAAGGGCCAGGCAGCGCCCCATCTCTGTGAAGGCCGAGTCGAAGCAGATAAGCATCCCGAGCTTCCCTATGCGCGTGTTTATGCACCTCAACTGGTCCCCGGGCGTGAATTCTTCCGTCCAGTGCACATGAGTCTTTATGTACCTGTCCACCTTGTTCTCGTCTATGTAGAACGCGCAGTTGTAGTGTTTACCTTCTATGACCTCCAAAGCGCCGACGACTGTTGCGGCCATGCATTCCTTGCAGACCTCTTGTATGCGCTCCAATGTGCCTACGTCGATCGATTGTGAGTCGTATTCCTTAGACGGCTTGTGATGGTGGCCTTGTAATACTAATTCCGGGAAGAGGATTAGGTCAGCGTCCTTGTTTTCCCTTATTATGCGAATGACTTTCCCTGTGTTGTAATCCAGGTCCTTGGGCTTCGCCGATGTCTGAGCTATCGCGATTTTTTTGATATCAGGCATGTATTACTTTGCCCATAATCCTATAAAAGAATTAAACTAGATTTTTAGTATCAGGTAGTTGGTGTTGCCCAGGTCCTTCTTCTCCAGTACCCCCCTATCCTGCAGCTTGGCGACGATCCGCGATATCTTGACCTTGTTGAAGCCCGAGAGGACCACCAAATAGTTTTGCTCTATCTTGTTGTTGTTCTCTAAAAGAATCTTTACGACTACCCTTTCATCATACGGTAGAATATTCAATACCCTCCCCAACTCGCCCTGGCTGCGCTTAGTCCGGAAGAGTATGACCACGAATGCCCCGACGACCATGGAAGCAATCGCTATTATATACACCTCAAAGGGCAGTTGCTCTCCAGTCGAGGAGGAGTATTCGCCACTAACATAAGCGAAGAGTATCCCTAAGATGAATATGGCTGATATCCCTATGACCAATCTCTTCTCAGATATCTCCATCATGCACCTATGTCTTTCTTCAGTTGCTCGTAGATCTCCTTTGTGATCTCCCCGGCCGCGTATCTTTTGTTGAGGATGTCAAGCGGGGTGTCGCTCTTATTGAATCTATTGTTCTTATAATGGCTGCGAAGCATCCACCACAATATGAACAATGCAGCAATGACTATCAGTATCTGTATCGTTATTGTCTCAAAGGGCCCGAACCCAAAGGAGCGAGGAGCCCTGTTGAAGGGCCTTATGAATTCGGAGATGTTCCCCGCCAGAATTAGCAAATCCATTTTGATTAGTTATTGGCTCGGAGGATAAAAGTTCCTGGGCACATCCCTGAAGCTCATATTCAGGCCTAGCTCTTCTAGTTCGTTGACTATTCCCTCGGCTCTTTCCGTGTCCCCTGCCATCCTTGCTTCTCTCATCTCCTCCATCAAAGCTTGCACCTCACTTTGGTTGACCCCCTCCGGCAGGTCAAAGAACCGGCTCACGTTCCTGTCACCCGGGAAGCCTCCCGGACCTCCAAACCGCTGGCCTCCCCGGTCGTTGGAATCTTGGCCGCCAAGAAGGCCCAAACCGAAAACCAGGGCCAAAAAAACAACCGCAGCCAAGGCCACCATCATGATTATCTTTTTATCCATTTTCTTTTTGAGTCTGAACTTATCTGCCCGTCCTTGAGCACAATCATCCTGTCAGCCATCTTCGCTATGCTCGTCTCATGGGTCACCATCACGAGAGTCTTGCCCTCTTCTCTATTTAGCTTCATGAGCAGTTTCATTATCATGTCCCCGGTCTTTGAGTCCAGGTTCCCGGTCGGCTCGTCTGCCAGTATTATGTCCGGGTCGTTCGCCAGCGCGCGCGCGATTGCCACCCTTTGCTGCTGGCCCCCGCTCATTTCAGCTGGGAGATTGCCTGCCTTTTCCGTTATGTCAACAAGCTCTAGGAGCTTTCTTACCCTCTCCTTCCTCCTCCCTTCCGGCGTCCCTCCGAACTCCATTGGCAGCTCTATGTTCTCAAAAGCGCTCATGCTCTTGACCAGGTTGAACTGCTGGAACACGAACCCCAGTTTCTCTCTCCTTAATTTTGCTTTTTCAAAGTCGCTCAGTTTCCCTATGTCCGCTCCCTCTATGTACACCTTCCCCTCCGTGGGCGTATCCAGGCAGCTTATCTGGTTGAGGAAGGTTGATTTCCCTGAGCCCGAATGGCCGGTGATGCTGACAAAGTCGCCCTTTTTGATTACAAGATCCACGCCCTTGAGCGCCTTGAACTCATTAGGTTTTCCATGGTTGTATGTCTTCACCAATCCCTCACATTTTATCTTCTCATCACTCATATCGCAACACCTCTATTGGGTCCAGTTTCGAGGCCTTCAGTGCGGGATAAATGCCGGCGCCGACCCCCAGTACAATAGCGAAGCCCATGCCGAAGATAACCAATTCAGGGGTGATTATACCGCTGAAATTTGTAATCGCCGGCATTATGTCAAGCCCTATATAGGCTATGATAAGTCCGGTGATGCCGCCGATAAGGCTCATTATCACCGCTTCCTGTAGGACCTGGTTAAGTATGGTGCCCCTGGTCGCGCCTATAGCCTTCATAATCCCCATGTCGCGCCTGCGCTCCATTACTGACATTATCATGGTGTTTGTAATCCCTATCCCACCCACCAGGACTGCGACAGCGCCTATGCCCAATAGGGCTATCTGCATGTTGGCTAGCGATGACTCTATCTGGCGCAGCATGGTTACAAACGATCTTGCGCTGACGTCATCCTCGAACTGGTTGTTTATATCCTCAGTGAGGGCCTCGACATTACTGATATCTTCGGCTTTGACTATCAGGGACCTTATGGTGTCCTCGTCCTCTATGCTTTGCATCGTTGCTAGAGGCACATACGCCGCCCCGTCTATGTCGTCTTCCCCCGTTTCTTCCAGTATCCCGACCACATCAAAGAAATAAGATTCAGTCTCTTCACTGCCTTCGATTTCCTGGGCGTACTCGATTTCATCCCCTACATTCAGATTCTGGTTTATCGCAATGGAATACCCCAACAGGACCACAGTCTCCCCAGAGTCACTATCATCAAGTCTCCTCCCGTCTGTGGCTACTATCTCCTCCCCCACCAGAGAGTCAATATCGGCGGGATCTATACCTGTAAATGAAAGCGAGGTGAACATCCGGCCACCCGGCCCTCCGGGCATCATGACCCCCCCTCCAAAGCCTCTGCCACCAATCCCACTTATATCCCTTCCACCAAGGCCTCTGGTTATCCTATAGTTCGAGGTCGGTATCGCGCTCTTCACACCAGGAAGACTTCTTATCGACTCTATGATGTCTTCAGAGATACCCTCGTCATCGTCGATAGCGTTTACGTTCACGATGGCAGCCATATCCTCGAACTGCTCCTCCATTTGGGCACTCAGTCCTTCGGTTATCGCTCCAAGGGAGAGGACTAAGCCTATGCCCACGGCTATCCCCAGAATCGTGAGGAAACTCCTCGACTTATGCCTTCTTATGTTCCGCACAGCTATCCCAGTATTCGACATGTTTTAGATGAAGCCAAAGAGGTTTTTCCATCCCTTGGACTTGACCTCTCCCTTCCTCCTTTTCTTGTAGTATCTGTAGCCTAGATATCCTAGGATTACTGCCGCCACTACATAGATCAAGGTGTCAAATGGAGAGCCGCCTCCGCGCCGGATACTTGTAAATCTCCCCGCAGTCAATGTGCTATCACTGGTTAAAGATGTCCCGGAGCCTATAGTTATCTGCTCGGTTTGCTTTACCCTTTCGTTGTTTACCCCGGTGTACTCCAGGGTCAATGTAGCAGTACCTGTGTAAGACGTCGAGAAGGTGAATGTCGCTTCTTTGGTGACTTTTATACTCGACTTGTAGTCGACTATCTGCTGGCCCCTTGACTGTTGCGTCTGCTCAGTAGCAGAACTCTGGTCTTGGCTATCTTGGCTGCTTCCTCTGAGCCCTTGCGGAAAAGCCCC
>JAFGQM010000009.1 GCA_016935655.1 Candidatus Altarchaeota archaeon
GACTCCAGACAGCAAACCGAAGACTCTTGTCTCCGGGAGGCGGGATTTCACCTTTTTTCTGGCGAAAAAAGGTGTTCTCGGTCGGCAGTCTTGGGTCTTCCAACGCGGGTTTTCAGTCTGCGGGTGTTTTTAATTCTCCCTTTAGCTAAATAATACGACAAACAATGGAAAACGTAACACTAGCACAGATACACAAGGATTTACTGACACTCAAGAAGGAAGTCGCTCATATACGCCTAGTGCTGGATGAGGAGTATGAGCTATCCGACCACATAGTCAAGGGCGTAGAAGAGTCCAGAAAAAGGCCCGCCAAGGACTTCGTCTCAAACGAGGCTATGAGGGCCAAGTTCGGAGCATGACCACCGTAATCTGGGATCCGAAGGCGAGGAATTTCCAAGTACCTATCCTTTTCCACTCACCAGTCCCCTCGATTGGTATGTCGTGTTTCCCAAAGAACTCGCCACCCCTATAGTGCCCGTCTTTGTACACAGTAATGACTATCCTTTTCCCGCAAACAATACAGCTTCTCCAAATCTTGCGCTTGTAACCTTCTTTGGCCATTACATGGTTATGCTTATCGGCGCCGACCTAGTGGGAATCCTCTCCTTTCCGCTCCTCTCCAGATTGACCAGACCCATCGCGTTGAGGTAGTTCAGATCCCTGGATACGGCCTCTCTCGGCCTGCCCAACATGGAGACCAGCTCATTCACACTCTGGGGGTTCTTCTCAAGCGCCTTCAAGAGTCTTAGTCTCTCCTTCGTGAATATCTTGGAGAAGAGCTCAGGAGGCACGACTATGCTGTGCTCATCAACAAACTTCTCAGGACTTTTCCATATCCTTTCGTCCAACTCATCGGAGAAATCCGAATCACCTATGTATATTTTTATGGTTTTCATTTTGGGAGGTTTTTAATGTATAAGCTTTTCCAATGTTTCCAGTTGCCCCGTATCTCTTCCTTTGCCATCTTATAGAGTTCATCCAGCGGTCTGTCAGGCAACTCTTCCTTTCTCGCCTTTCGCTCATAGAGACAATCCTTGTGCGCATAGCCATGTGAGCAGTCATACCTCACTATTTGGTGCCTTTCTCCGTCAATGAAGGCTATCTGGACTACTACAAAACCCATAATGACGCCGCGTTCGACCTTGAACTCGCGATATATAGTATCAGTCTCGCTCAGGATTTCCGTCTTCTGGGCAATCTTCATGTGATTTTAGATGTTACATGTATAAAAACCAGATGTAGTGTAACCACGTTTTTCTTTTTGGCAATTTAGTTCTTTCGAGGTGTTCAAAATGTCTACAGGACTCCAGACAGAAGACCGAAAACCGATTTCTGGATGCGGGATTTCACCTTTTTTCTGACGAAAAAAGGGGTTCTCGGTCGGCAGTTTTGGGTCTGCCAACGCGGGTTTTCAGTAGGCTTTTCCCCGGTGTTCAAAGCAGAGTACCTTGATTTTATCGCCCTCAACCCTATAGATTATCCTAAATGGGTCTATTCTAATTCGCCTCTTGCCCTTGTGGTCATACCTTAAGGGTTTCCCTTTGTCAGGCATATCTGCGAGTTTCTGGAATGTCTTGACGATTCTGAGTCGCAAGCCCTGATCCTTTATCTTACGATAATCCTTCTTGAACTCGTCTGAAAAAAGGATCTCCATCTTAGGACATCAGGAGATCGTCAATCTCCCTTGTAGACATCTTTGAATCTGCCTTGGTATACCTGCCATATTTGAAGTCTTCTTCAGCCTTTTCCATCCTCTCTGCAAGATCCAAATCCACAAGTATGTTCTCTTTTGTGACATGCTTCAGCACTATATCACTGCCCCTGTTGATCACTAAGAACTGTGCTGACGGCTTTAGTTTAGCAAGTTTCCTTACATCTGCAGGGATTACAACCTGTCCGTTAGCAGACATCTTTGTCAGATTTATTGTCATTTTAAAACACATTTTAATTTGAAAATCTCTCTATAAAAACTAGTTGTAGTGTAACCAGATCACTTTATTGTCTTTAGCGCTGAAGGCGCGTAAGTTTTTAACTCCAAATTCATTAAACTTCAGGTGTTCAAAATGAAGTCTACAGACAAAACTGTAGACAGAGAACCCTTTGAAGCACGAAGTTCGCAAGCGAACCTGTGCGCAGGAAATCTTCGATTTCCTCGCGACTCTCGACAGAAGACTGATAGGTGACCACATTATTTGTCTTTGTAGTCACCCATCCGGTAGAACCTCTTGTACTCAGAGAGTATGAGCTCTACCATTGGCCTCACATCGCCCTTGTTCTGGTAATCCCTGATGGCCCGGTAGTAAAGCCCCCTGCGGCCGAAGGTTATGTTCACCGGCGGCATACCGTGCTTTATCAGTATGTTGTTGAGCAACAGCCTGCCGATCCTGCCGTTGCCGTCTTGGAAGGGATGGACGGTCTCGAACTGGTTGTGCACTACGGCGGCTAGGAGCAAGGGCGGGTATATACGCCTGTTCTTTTCGTACCAAGACACAAGCTCAGCTAATAAAGATCTCACCCTATGCGCCGGCGCGCCCACGTGGAGTACCTCTCCAAGATTGTTCTTGATGCACACCTCCACGCCCCTCGGCCTGAACTTGCCGGCGAACTCCTTTGAATTTGCGAAGCAGATGAGGTGCAATCTCTTGATAAGTTCCAGGGACAGATGCTCGGGGGTAGTCCTGATCTCTCCAACAGCCTTGGCTACACCATAGGTCTCGGATATCTCCCACTTCTTCCGCTCCTTTGGCCACGTGTCCTTCTCGAGTATGCCCTTGACCTCGGTATAGCTGACCGTGGACCCTTCTATAGCGTTGGTATCGTAAGTGAACGCCTCAGTGAACGTGCGCCAGTCGTCCTTTGAAAGATGGTTTATGCGCACGGTTACCTTTTCCTGGAGCTTTCTGATTATCCGCAGCTCTTCCACAGTAGGTTCTCTCGAGAGTGGGTTGCTGATTATCCTATAACGGCTGACCTCTTGCCTGATTATCTCCTCGGCCTTTGTCCTGAGTTTTGATACCTGTGAGTCAGTCAGGTTGGTGCCCAAGAACCTGCGGATCTTTCGGACTCTGCTCCCTTCCCTGAAGGAGTGGGCCAGGTAGTATTTCTTCGACTTCCCAATAGTCCTGATCTCCAGATGCATATGTATGTTTAGGTGACTACAAATAAAAACGTAAGTTTAAGTAGTGACTACTTTTTAGAGTTTTGTGCCGCAAATGTAGTGTAACCACGTTTTTCTTCCTTGCAACTTTAACGATGTTTGTGGGGGCCAGATCGAATATGAAATCCAAATTCTCACTCGCATACAAAGTCAAGCCGATCCTGGAGCTTGCGCGCAAGACCGGCCATAAGATATTAGCCGCCTGGGCTATCGATTGCGTCGAGCGCGTCCTTCCGTACTTCGAGGAAAAGTACCCTCAAGACCGCCGCCCCAGGAAGGCTTTGGAAAGGCTCCGGGCATGGATAGACACGGGCGTGTTTAAGATGGCCGACATACGCGGGGCTTCCCTAGCAGCCCATGCCGCCGCTCGCGAGGCCGAGGAAGGTCCGGCCCGCTCCGCCGCCCGCGCCGCAGGCCAGGCGGTTGCAACTGCACATGTTCCCACACACTCTGTCGCTGCTGCGCAATATGCCCTACAGGCCGTCTTCAGAGCCGGCTTAGATGTGGACAGGGAACGGGAATGGCAATATCAGCACTTAGTTGAGTTGCGGTCTAAGGCGTAGTGTAATTTTTAAGGCGTCATGCTTTTATTCGCCGATTCATTAGAAGGATATGGAGAAAAGCAAAACCGCTTATTTTTTGGTTGCAGTCTCCTTTGTGCTCATAGCAATGGGCATACTTGGAGTCGGGGTGATTAATGCCCTCAACAATCACAATCCCACACTTCCCTGGCTTCTCATCGGACTCCTGTCGGTCTTCCTCCCCACTCTGGGGGCTGGGGTACTGATACTGGTCTCGGTGTTGAAGCCCGAGGTGGGATATGCAAAGTATCTCCGCTGGTTGGGCATCCTCCTTGCAATCATACTCATAATATTCATACTAACGGGCTTTTATGGCAGGTTGATGTGAGGGCAGATTTGTAGCGTCACTACTTCTTCTGAAACAGCTTCTCGGCCGGGCAGCCCAGCTCCCTCTGTTTACAATGGCCACATCCCCACCCGTGGGTGATCCCCTGGGCCGGGAAGCCGAGGATGCCTATCGCGACTATCGCAGCAAGCAGTATCCAGTCGAACTCTATGGCTAAAAGAATAGCCCCGCAGACTATCGGCAGTATCACTATCATGAACGTCGGCAGCAGCGTCAGCCATGTTATCTGCTTCTGGCTGAATTTCTTCGCGTCGCCCTTTTTGAAGAGCTTTGCAGCGCATACGCCCTTCCCGCAGAAGCACATCTTGCCGTAGTAGAAGCAGTTGACGCAGCCGCCCCACATTATCTGGAACTCCAGGTACAGGACGTAGACTAGATAGAGAAGTGAGACATGGACTCCGTAGGGGAGGAGGATGAGCGCGCCTAACAGGGCGATGATCGCATTGAATAAGTTGATGAGGATCACCCCTGTGGCAGGGTAGCTCTCGTAGATCTTTGTCATAACTTAGTTAAAGCCAGAAAAATAAAAAGCGCTTTGATTTTTATACTTATCCACTTCTAAATAGTTTGGAAGTATTCCTCTTTTGTCATCGGTCGCTCTTATATTTCTCGGAGATGCCAAAATGAAAACGATACTGCTGGTTTTGGTCTTGCTTCCCCTCCTTTTTGTTGGTGCTATTGCACAAGATGCCGACGGGGACGGTGTTCTTGATGTCGACGACAACTGCCCACTGGTTCCCAACGCCGACCAGGCGGACGGTGATGTGCTCAATGTTTGCGCCTCAAACCCTGATTTCATTCCCGAACAGGCGTGTTTCGCACAATACAAATGCCAGTATGGGGAGCACTTCTGCAATGTGCCCATGTGCGCATGTCTCCCGCTGGATGTGCCATGCCCGAAGGTGTGCTCTGATGTCACCGACGGAGCCATCTGCGCGCTCTCGTGGAGCAACAGCCAGGGCGAGGCTGAATGCATCTGGGAGGCGGGCTCTGCGGACGGCTTTGGAGATGCCTGCGA
>JAFGQM010000050.1 GCA_016935655.1 Candidatus Altarchaeota archaeon
ACAACAAAAGTCAATGGAGTCCCCATGACATCCACAAGGATCTTATTACCCTTTATCAGCGGCTTGTGTACCAGCCTTTCATGGACGTACTCGACAAAACCGGCGCCATACTGTATCTGTTGCGTCGGCGAGAGCACTACCTTCTTGGCCAATTTTGCCTCGGCCTTGGAGACTTCAGCATCATCATCTAGACCCACGCCGGCATTGCTCCTTAGGACGCCGTCCATCCTTATGATGTCCCTGCTCTCGTCCTCGGTCATCCCGCGCCATGCTATGCCGGCCGCAGTCTTCGCGCCCTTTATCTCCACAACCTCGCCACTCCTTATCCCCAAAGAGTTCATACTCCTAGAGCTAAGCCTGACTATAGCCCTGCCAACATCGGTCTTCGGAGCCTCCTTTACCGATAATCTCAATTTATTCGCCATTTCACTTTATCTTGATTTTCTTACCCTCTCTCTTTTTCGTAGGTTCGGTCTTCGGCAACCTCACCTCAAGGATCCCATTATTGTAACTAGTCGTTACATCATCGGTTTTTACCTTCGCCGGGAGAGCAATGGATTTGTAGTAAGCCCTCCTTTCCGTATCTACCTTGATTTCCAACACACCCTCATTAAGCTCTAACTCTATGTCCTCCTTGTTGACGCCCGGCAGTTCAGCGGTTATGACGATATCCCTTCCCTCGTCTACGACGTCTACCAACGGCTCTCTCTCGTCACTGACGACCGGGGACCCGCTGGGCTTCACATTGCCGAACTCATTGAAGACCGGTTTTCCGTCAGGACCGGTCCTGACGGAAAAGCCATAGACATAGGGTTTCCCCATCTCGATCTTGCCCTTGCCGGAAAACATATCCTTCATTATCTCGTTCATGAATTCCTCTACCCTTGTGAACTCGTCGAAAAACCCATCGAATGGGTCGTCATCATCCCTCTTCTTCTTTCGGAACATTCTTTCACCCGTTATAGTATACTATTGTTTAATAAAAATTAAGGTTTTTATAGTTAAACCTTATAATTAAACGATAGTTTATCATCTAAAAACAATAAACTATTAACTTTTCAGTTTGTCATATAAAAACTTTACGCTTTTGGAGATGGAGGCCGAGAAAAGGATAATGCTGAGGGAGTTGAAGCCTCCCGGCAAGGTCGACGAGGATAAAGACATCGAGTGGTTGTGTCGTTCGTTCAGTTTGTTCACCAATAAGGACACAGACAAAAGCGCATATAAGGTTTTCAGGGCCCTCCTCGAATCCTCCCTCGAGGGGGCTCCTATCACCTCAACAGAGATTTCAGAGAGATTGGGGGTAACTAGGGGAACCGTGCTCTTCCATCTCCAAAAGTTTCATCGTTCCGGTCTGATAGTGCGCGCCTCTAGCAGGAGATATGTACTCAGGTCCTCCAGTCTTGAGGACACGATCGAGGACATCATGAGGGATACCCTGCAGATCTTTGAGAAGATGAAAAAAGTCGCCTCAGATATCGATAAGGAGTTCGGGATTGAAAAAAGATGGTAGTTACTTCTTGCCCCTCCCCATTTTGTAAATGAACATGTTCTTGCCTTCTTGCCGGTCCTTCACCAGGCCCAGTATCCTGGCTAGGGATTCCACAACCGTGGGGGAGGAGAAATCGGTCAACAAGACGAATGCGCTTTTCTCCTCATGGATAGGGCTGATGATAATGAGCCTTTCTGTCCTCTTATTGTCCATGATCGTATGATAGACGTTGTCGCCTACTACGGCCCCGTTCAAGTAATGGTAACCGTCTCCCAGGCTTAGGCCCCTGCTGATTCTGGCTTGAGGTGGCATTTTATTAATTCAATAGTGAATAATCAATAGTATAAACTTAAAAATTCGCAACAAAAAAATGAAGAGGCTTCTGATAGACGACCACGGGAGAAAACAGCTGGTCAAGGAGGGCCAGGACCTGCATACCCATGGCGGGATAATAAAGGAGCAGGATTTAAGGAAAATAGGCTACTCGGGCAGCCTGGAGACCCATCTCGGCAAGAGGTTTTACATAGCCAAGCCCACTGTCACGGATTTTATCGAGAAGATGCAGAAGCGGGCTCAGATAGTCTACCCGAAGGATGCCGCCCTGATTATCGGTTTGACCGGAATCTCTTCCGGCTCAAGGGTTTTGGAGGCGGGGTCTGGGGTCGGCGGGCTCACGATAATGCTGGCCAACGCGGTAAGGCCAGATGGAGTCGTCTACTCCTACGAGCTGAGGGAAGAGCATCTGGAGGAAGCGAAAGCGCACATTGCCGAATGCAGCCTGGAGGATTTCGTGAAATTCAGGAACAAAGACGTCTATGAGGGCATAGAGGAGAAAGACCTGGACCTAGCGGTCTTGGATCTGCCGGAACCCTGGCTGGTGTCGGAGGCCGCAGCGAAAAATTTGAGGCTTGGCGGATTTCTCGTATCCTACTCACCGTCCATAGAACAGACGAAGAAGTTTGTCACCAGCCTCCCGAAGGACTTCCAGGACGTTTCAACAGTCGAGAACCTGGTCAGGGAGTGGGAGGTGACACAACAGCGCTGCAGGCCGAAAACTAGGATGATAGCACACACCGGGTTCATAACATTCGCGCGCAAACTCCAGGATGGATGAGACACTGGTCTTGCTGGACACGAATTTTTTCCTTGTGCCGTTCCAGTTGGGTGTCAACATCTTCTCAGAGTTGGATAGGGTGTTACAGACTAACTATACGCTCGTCACACTTAGCCCCCAGTTAGACGAACTAACAAGGCTGTCCAAAGACGCAAAGAAGGGAAGCGACAAGACCGCTGCCCGCATAGGGTTGGAACTTGCGCGCGGGATGAGAGTCATCGAGAGCCCCTTGAAAGGGGATGAAGCCATCCTGGACTTTGCCAAAAGGAACAAATGCATAGTCTGCACAAATGATTCGGAACTGCGGAAAAAACTTAAGGGCATGAGAACCCGCACGATTTTTGTGAGAAACAGGCAGAAATTAGCCTTGGAATGAAAAGTTATACCATTATTGTATAACCCGAAGGTTTTTATTCACCCTTTTTCAAAGTTCAAATTCTCATCTTTCTAGCTAGTTTAAGGTATAACATGGACCTATTGTTTTTGGCTCCGATCGGATCTGTGATAGCCCTGCTGTTCGCGGGGTACCTAGGTTACAGGATACTCAAGGAGGATCAGGGCACAGAGGAGATGAGGCGAATCTCCAAGGCAATCCAAGAGGGGGCCAAAGCGTATCTAACGAGGCAGTATAAGGGTGTGATATACTTCTTCGTGGTCGTTTTTGTAATCTTGCTCATATTGTCCTTCTTGGGATATGTAAACGCTTTCATACCCTTTGCCTTTTGTACGGGGGGCTTCTTTTCCGCGCTTTCGGGATACATAGGCATGACGGTGGCAACCAGGGCCAACGTCAGGACCACTGCGGCGGCAAAGAAAAGCCTCAATAGCGGACTCAGGGTCGCCTTCTCCAGCGGCGCCGTCATGGGCCTTGTGGTAGTCGGTCTGGGCCTACTGGATCTGAGCGTTTGGTATTACGCGCTGGACTACCTGGTCATAGCCCCCTCTGTGGAGCTAAAGATACAGGTCATAACCTCGACCATGCTCACCTTCGGGATGGGCGCGAGCTCCATGGCCCTTTTCGCAAGGCTCGGGGGCGGCATATACACCAAGGCAGCTGACGTCGGGGCCGACCTCGTGGGCAAGGTAGAGGCGGGCATCCCAGAGGACGATCCAAGGAACCCGGCAGTCATCGCTGACAACGTTGGCGACAACGTGGGCGACGTAGCCGGTATGGGCGCGGACCTTTATGAGTCCTACGTTGGTTCCATAGTGGCCACCATGGCCCTCGGTTCTGCAGCCTTTGCCAGCGTGGGGCTCTCTATAGAGAGCATAACGATACCGCTGGTTATGGCGACAGTGGGCGTCATAGCCTCAATAATCGGCACTTTCATGGTGCGCTCCGGTGAGAAGGCAGACCAGCAGGTTTTGCTCATGGCGCTCCGAAAGGGCACATTCACCTCAGCAATACTGATTGCAATAATCTCGCCGTTTATAGTCATAGCTACGT
>JAFGQM010000051.1 GCA_016935655.1 Candidatus Altarchaeota archaeon
AGGGCCAGGAGGATGATGGTGAGCTTCATGGTTAAATAATCGGGAAAGGCTTATAAATCAGCAGCTCTGGGAGTCGAACGACATTTACTCATCCAAGCAGCCATTTCCATAATGGGATAAACCTTATCCTCTTGCTCTTCTCTAACTTTATTTCGCCCTCCTCCCCATTGTAGATTACAAGCCCCTCATCTACCTTGTACTTTCTGAGGAAGTACTCCATGTTCCTCAAGTCGTTTTTTGCCAGTTCGTTTTTGTTTTTGACCTCGATCGGCAGGGTTTTCTTCTTCTCGACCCCTAGGAAATCCAACTCCTTGCCGTTCTTTCGCCAGTAGTATTTCGCATCCAAGGAGCTGGCGACCACGTTCTCCATTATCTTGTCGTAGTTGTCGGTGTAGCAGTAGGCCAGCGTCCACCAGTTCGGATAAAGCCTCTGCAGTTTCTTCGAGGATGTGAGCGTACCGACCCTATAATTCCTTATCCTCTTCAGGAGATAGGAGGACTCTAGGTAGAATATGTGGCTGACAAGGGTTTTCTTGCTTATCCTCAGTTTCCTCGAGATGCTGTCGTAGTCCAGGTACATCCCCGGCTCGCTGTAGAATATCCCCAGCAAGCTGAAGAGCAGGTCCCTGCTGACGTTCCCGAATTTCTCCGGGAGGTCGCTTCTTACGATCTTGTCGATTATCATCGTCCTAAGATAGTCCTTCACCAAAAGCTCGTCCCCCCATCCGACTATCTCCGGGAAACTCCTCAGGAGATACCTCTCGAACTCTTTTTTTATTTCCTTTTCCCACAGACCGGGGTTCTCCAAAAACCTGTTCTTTTTCCTCAGTTCCAGATATTCGGTAAAGCTCAAGGGTCTTATATTTTTGAGGAAATACCTGCCCGCGAGGTTTTTTATGGCCTCTTCTTCCAGCCCTATGCTGCTGGAGGAGGAAACCAGGAATTTTATGTTGGGGGAGGCGTCGTAGACCAGCTTGACCTTTCTCGCCCACTCGTCGAGCTTCGCTATCTCGTCGAAGAACACGAAAATGTTTTCCTTCCTCCAGTCGACATTCGTCAGCTCCGCGTAATCATCGAGGATCTCGATCAGCTCCCCGACCTTCTTGTCGAAGTTGAAGTAGAGGATATGCCTTGGGTCGGTCTTTTCCAGCAGATGCTCAATGACCTGATAGAGCAGGGTTGTTTTCCCGACCCTCCTCAGCCCGGACAATACGACTATCTGCCGGTAGCCGAGCAACTTAAGGACCCCGCTGAAGGCTTTTCTCTTGTAGGGTTTTGCGAGCTCGCCGCTGATCTTATTATCCTTCCACCACGGATTCAACAGCTCCAGAATCTCCTTTATCTCATCCATGATAACCAAGAAACTAATGTCTTAAACATTGGTTTCCATATGGAAACTGATGTTAGATTTGAACTTCTGTCAATATAAATACGGGTCCCAACCGACTTGGATATCCGAGGGTCTAAGGGCAGCTCTGCGTCCACAGGGGCGTTATCATCATGACGTCTCCCATCCCGATGGCCCCTGAGAAGTCCAAATCCTTGTTTGGGTCGTAGTCCGCGTCGCCCTCCTGGGCGGTCCATAAAAGCGTTATCTGCATGACGTCCCCCATGCCTATGTTTCCTGACCCGTCCAGATCGATGCTGAGGTAGCTGCAGGCGCCGTCCTCGCAGCGGTCCAAGGTGCAGGCGTTGGAATCGGAGCAGTCGGAGTCGGAGGTGCACCATACCTGGGACCCCAGATTCAGAGAGACCTTCATCGTTCCCATTCCGGAGCTTCTTTTGATCCGCCCCCCATTATTGGATGTGGACACGCTGACAACGTTACCATCGACGCCGTAGTAATAATCGGTATCCGGTATCAAGTCCAGGAAAAGGCCCTCCACCGACCCGCCCTGGGGGAAGGTGACGCTGAAGGAGGATAACCCCTGCTCTTCGTTCGCGAAGACGGCAAAATGGGAACCCACCAATGCTCCAGAGACGCCCGGTCCCTCGATTAGCTTCACCGGAGGCTTCGAGACCCCGGGGTCTTTTAAGGATATCACGTTGAGGAAGTTGTCTAGGTTGCTCGGCTGTGTCGCCTCTATCTCGAATGTCCACTGGCCGAGGTCCTTTCTTTTCCCATAGCCGTCATTCTTTCCGTCTGTATGCGGAGCAAAAGAGTGCAATCTTCCTGTGGCATCTTCTGCATCGAAATAATGTGGAATCGAGATGGTTATGTCATCTGCATCCATATCATCTGTCGTTATTCTTGTAATTTTTTTCCAGTGCTTGTATGAGTTTGCTAATGGCCTAAAGATTACATATTGCCAGCAGTTGCCAGAAGGAAAAGAGCCGAACAGTATATTCTGGTTGTTCCCTGTTATGATAACATCCGTGTCTGGAGAGCCGCTGCTGAACTTGACCCTGACAACATACCCTTTCCACTGGTCTGTTTGCCAGTTTCGGGTTGTGTCCTGAAGCTGAGTTGATGCTAGGGATGTGGGCTTTGATGTAACATATGTCTGTGTAGTTCCATCAAAAACAATTGTTTCTGTTGTTCCACTGCCCTCTTGTGCATCGCCATGCAATGTCAGAGAGCCTATTACATCGCTGCCAACTGCAAAAATCTCAAGCCAGCGAGGAATGTCTGATTCAAGAATTTTAGAGCCGCTGATTTCTATGCCAGGCCGCAAAGGATTTCCGCTTGTTAAAACTGTATCCCCGCCACGAACAACTATTTTGTTCTGCTTTGGCAACAGGGAATCAATATGTGTAGCATCTTTTGAATTTAAAATTAATGTCCCTCTTGCATTTCCATATGCCTTCATGCCATGGCTTGTTTCTGACGCTGTTCCAGAAACAACAGGCTCGTCTATAGTATGAATTGTCCATACTTTTTTGTAAGATGGATCGACAGACCTCACCCTGTCAAAGGTAATGAAAACATCCGGCCGTATATATAAAAACTCGCGCTCAAAAAAATCAATTTTTTTTGTGTAAGAATCTGTTCCGTCCCCTACAGAGTAGGTATACTCCCCTGGAATATGCTCATATTTAATGATATTCGCCCTTTCACACACTCCAAGAGGGTATGCAGAACAGGAATATCGGCTGGTTCCGCCGTAAACCAAATCTTTACTTGAAAGTTGAGTCTCGAAAATCTGCCCGCCCATGTTGTCTGAGTCAACTAATCTAGTGCCAGAATGCAAATCTGTCTTTGCGCCGCCTGATTTAATATCAAAACTTTCAAGCGGATCGAAGATTTTCATTGTATTTTTTGAAATAGAGCGTATGTGATACCAGTGATGTTTGTCGTTGTCGTAATCAAAGCGGACCCTGGCTCCTGCATGCGTGATTATTGTTGTCTTCCTGCTAAGCAAGAAGGAGTTTGCATCTTCATACCTTCTGCTGAGTCCCTCCCCTGCCATAAAAACAGCAAATGCAGCATTGTTTGTCCAGTCCTCTCTCATGCTCACAAATCCCGGGCCATTAAAATACATTGCAGTCGGATTGTCTGGGGGAGGGCTCTGTTGAAGCGAATCATCATAAAAAATCAAGTCCATATACATTCCATCATACGCATATCCGCACAGCTCTCTCCATACGCCATTGTTTACGTAATAATTCATTTTAGGGTCCTGATACAAGTAAGCTAGCAGAACAGCATGTGATGGTTGGGTTATGTAATCAGTCCGTGTGTTCCATATTCTAGCAACAATATGCATTTCCGTCCCTGCCTTATGGCACCACTGATTGGTTGAATAGTATGTGTATATATGCGGATACTGCATATTTTGGTAAAACCTTGCTTTGTATTTGTCACGCAAAAAATTTTCATAGACTTTTTCGCCTGTTAATGTGGAGTATATATGGGTGAGATAAACGCTGTAAGACTCTTCAGCTGCGTCATAGCCAAAATTATCATACATCCCGCCAAAACTTCCTGGCAGTGCATTATTATAAGTAGGATCGCCTCCCACCCTGTTCTCTATTTTATAAAAACTGCCGCTTGGAGAGAGCTCTTTTTGCGCTATTTTGATATAGCCAGCTGCGTCAAACGTGTATATTGCAGGGTCTTTGCTAAGCTCGACATCCGTAAATGCAAAAATTCCGGAATAAGCCAGGGGAACGGATGCATAAATGGCACTGTGGTAACCCCAACTAGTCTGTCTCCACCATGCGCTGTCTACATCTGAAACTCGTTTCATAACTTTTCTTTTTGTGTCATCACTAAGCTCGTCAAACATTATATCAACCCCAAAAAGCTCTGTTAAGCTCGGAGTTCCGCTGCTTGGTATTCTTGAAATAAATTTTTCCTTGTAGATGGGGTCTTTCGTGGCCCTGTAGACGAGGGCGAGGTTGGCAAGATCAACTGCCGCACCGCTATCCACCTTCCCCTTGATTAGATCAAACCATCTCTTATACGGGTCCCTCGCGTTCGGCCCGTACATCCGGTCTATCACCTCCTGCAGCTTCTCTGCGGTGAGGAGGACCCGCGGGTGCGTGGCGCGGATGCTGAACCCAAGGGTGGTGTCCAGCCAGCCATCGCAGTCTTCATCCACTGGATTGTCTGGAATCTCCGCCCCAATCGGTGTGCAACCAGACGCTACCACCACCAGGACGTTCTCGGACTCGATGCTGATAGCTGAGGTTAGACTCAGCATGCTAAGGGCCAGGAGGATGATGGTGAGCTTCATGGTTAAATAACCGGGAAGGGTTAATAAACCTTCTAGAAATCCCCCAGGCTCTTCTGCGAGCCGTCGTAGAAGTTCTCCCTGAGGGGCTTGTCGTAGAGTGGTCTCCCATACCTGCCCCCGCCGCCTGCGTCATAGAGGATCTTGTCCTCCCTGAAGGCACGGATTATGTCCCCTATCCTCTTGTCGTACGCCCTTATCCTTTCCACGTCGATGTCAACGAGGATCTCTATCTCAGAGCCGAACTCTTCCACCATCTTCTGCCACTCCATCTGCACCTTGTTGCCGTAGACGCTGGCTATGCCGCGGGCCATACCTATGACCTCCGCCAGCGGGACTATGTGGATGTAGGGCGGGCGGTGTTTGGGATGTTTGGTCATCCCGTCTGCCAGCTCGTCTATCCTCTCCTTCACGCCCTTCTTGATCATGCCGCCGCACTCAGGGCACCTCCGTTTCAAACGGTTGGCGTCCTCGACCTTGAACTTCGTGTAGCACCTAGTGCAAGCCGTCTCGTGGTATTTACCTTCCCTCGGGTTCAGACCGACGTTGAGGGTGAATCGCCTGTCATCCTTCCTCTCTATCGCCTTCTGTATCTCAGCAAAGCTCAGGTCCTTAACAGAAAGTCGGTTGAACTCCCTCCCGAGGCGGTGGGGCCAGGGGGAGTGGGCGTCGGAGTTGGTCATGAAGGTTATGTCCCCAAGCTCTCGGATGTGGTCGGCCATATCGCTGTCGGCGCTCAAACCGAGCTCCAGGAACTTGACGTACCGAAGGTTGTCGCCGTAGCAGTCCCCCAAGGAGTCGAACTCCTTGTAGACAGCGGTCCATGGAGTGAAGGCGTGGCAAGGCCCTATCATGGAGTCGCAGTCGTTGGCCAGGTCGACCAGCTCCTCCCCGCTGAGGCGGACCTTTGGGCGGCCGTCATAGTCTATATTGACGGAACTGGGCATTATCTCGGAGCGGAACTGCTTGGCGCAGTCGATTGAGGGGAACAGCAGGAGGTGGTGCACCCGGTCACGGTCCTCGACCTCAGCCGTTATGATGAATTTCGTGGGGGATGATTCTATGGCGTAGATGCCATCGCCCTCCAGATGCTTCTCCAGGTGCTTGAGCCAGCCCTGGTGGGTTGCGTCGCCGGTGCCTACCACGTCCAGGCCCTTGCCCCGCGCCCCCTCGGCTATCCTCGGTATTACCATGTCGTTCGAGGTCCCGCCACTGTGTTTGGAGTGGATGTGGAAGTCTACGTCGATCTCGATCATCTTGTATTCTTAAACCCAAAGAGATGGTTTAGAACTTAACCCCAGCATGAGAGAGAATTAGCGTATGTACCTCATGATGTCGTCATCGGTGGATTTTTTCTGTATGGCCGCCAGCTCCAGGGCCTCCATCTGCTCCTGCTGGAGCTTCTGTATCTTCTCCAAATCCTTCTCGGTCTTCTTGGCCCTCTTCTCCAGGTCGGCCATGCCCACCCTTAGGTTCAGCACCTGGGCGAGCTTCTCCAGCAGGACCTTGGCCGCCTTCGCGTCCACCACCTGCCCCACGGTCTCGCCCATGAGGCAGACGCCGTCTATGCCCCTGACCTTGCCCAGGCCAAGCAGGAGGCCGGAGGCTCCGAATATGCCCCCTCCGCCCCGGTTCCTGAATATGATGCCCTTCTTCTCGATAATGGCGACCAGCTTCTTGTCGGTGGCTGCCCCATAGACCTTGGGCTCCTTGGCCACCTTCCCGGTCCCAAGGCCGCCCATGGTGTAGATGAGCTTCACCTTGATTTCTTCGAGGACATCAAGTATCTTCCCGGTTATCTCATACTGCGACTCCGGGGTCAGCCCCTGGAAGTCGCCTGCGACTATCACGAAGTCCCTGCCCTTGTCCTTGAAATGGTAGAAGTCGTTCTTGACGAGGCGTACGGTACCGTCGTCTTGCACTATGACCTGGGGTGGGAAAGAGGGAGAGTACAGCTCGCAGAACTTGACGGCCTTCATCTCGCTCAATAGATGGTCAGCCGCCAGCTTGCCGACCAGACCTATGCCAGGCAGGCCCTCGATTGCAATCGGGTTTTTGAGCTTCACGCGTTTAAGGAGATTGATCTGCGTTTCGTTCATGGGTGTATTTCAGATTCGAAGGTTAAAAACTATTCCCCTTTTATCTGCTTTAGTTGCCCCTCCAGCTCCTGCACCCTCTTCTTCAGCTGTTTCTCCTTGCTGGCCCTCCTGCCCAAACCCAGCCTTGTGAGGAACCTACCCCAGAAGGACGATCTAGGCTGGGCACCGACCAGGGAGCCCGCCAGCTTTTTGAATTCCAGCGCTGCCTTGGAGTTGGGGCTGTAAAAAACGACCGGGGACTTCTGCGAAAGCGCCTCCGCGACTCGGTCGTCCTCTGGTATGACCGCCAGTATATCCAGGCCGAGGGTCTCCGATATGTTCTCCAGGGCCAGCTCGAAGCGCTTCCCCTTAAAACGGTTGACAACGACCCCCCTTATCCGGGCTTTGAGGCGGGATGCCATCTCGACTGCCTTGAAGCTGGCGCTCATAGTGGGGTAGTCGGGGGAGGTTATGAGCAGCAGCTCGTCTGAGGTCTCCATTATGGAGGCCAGGTCCGGGCCCAGGGTGGGGCTGGAATCGATTAGTATGAAGTCATACTCCCTAAGGACGTTCTTCAGCCTATGCTTGAGCTCACTAAGGTCGGCCTTCTGCTCCGAAAGGGGGGTCAGCACCAGGTGGAGGCCGCTGTCGTGGACGAACACCGCCTCGGTTATCGGCACAGCGTCCTTGAGGACATCGAAGAGGGTTATGTCCGGGAACGGCTTGTCCAGGTGGAACCCGAGGTTCGGGACGCCAAGGTTCGCATCGATGACCAGGACCCTCTTCTTGAATTCCTCGGCCAGGGAATAACCCAGGTTGGCGGTTACCGTGGTCTTGCCAACCCCTCCCTTAATAGAAACCACGCCTATTATTCTCGCACTCCCGTCAGCCATCCTATCCCCCTAGATTTTGAAACTGGTTGAACAAAAATCACCTTCTTATGGACCTCGCAATGACCTCCAGCTCCTTTCTCTCCAGTAGCCTCCTCACAGCCCTCGGCGGTCTCCTGAGTATCAGCACCGACAAGACTGTTATCAGCATGATCAAGGCAATTATGACCAGGCTCAGATCCATTGTATAGACGGCCGGCATAGAAAGCCCGGCTGCCCTCTCCACAGCCTCTTTTATATCCTGCCTGGCCTGCTCCATCTTCTCCCTGGCGGCATTGTAGTTAAAAGCGTTCAGATAGACCGCCGCACGTTCCAAACCCCCCCGGGCGGAGTCCAGAAGGGGGAGAACCCCGCTGACATCTACCCCGCCCGACTGTTTCTTGAGCACCTCCGCCTCTAGGTCCTTCAATATGTCCAGGGCGTTTTCTATCTCCCTTGTGAGTATGTCGAACTCGAGGAACTCCGGCTGGGCTTCCATCTTGCCTACCTCCAAGTAGAAGGAGCCACTTGCGACCTCGAAGCCGCTGGTCTTCGCTATCACCCTGAACTTGTACCTCCCCGGAGCAAGGCTCTTGGGGACGTCCAGCTCGAACACGAACATCGCGTTTGAGCCCTGGTCCAGGAGCGGGACCTTGGAGGGCACTATGGAGGTCGGTGGGAATATCCCCTCCACCGATAGCGAAAGGTCGTAGACCTCTACCTGCCCCGAGTTCTGAAGTATTACTGAGACCATCCGTTTTTCACCTGTATACACGCTTATGGATTCAGGGAGGTTGAGGAACACTATTGTGGGCGGGTGAAGCTCAC
>JAFGQM010000052.1 GCA_016935655.1 Candidatus Altarchaeota archaeon
AAGGGATAGTCGGGGATGTAGTGCACGAAAGGGTCCTGGACCTGACTGCAAAAGAGAGCAGAGAAGCAAGGGATACTATAACCAACTTGGTAAAAGATGCTCCATTGAAAACAAAGGAGGCCTTCGACTCCATAGTGAAGGAAGAACAGAGGACCTTGAAGAACTGGGATTCCTCGCCGCTGGCGTATGCGGTCCCTAGGAGGATGAACTGGGAGGCTGTCAAGGAGGCTTACGAGCTGCAGCCGAGGAACTTCGAGGGATTGCTGGACATAGAGGGGGTCGGGCCCGCGACAGTCAGGGCATTGGCTCTAATCTCCGAGCTGGTCTACGGCCAGGAGCCGAGCTGGAAGGACCCGGTGAGGTACTCGTTCGCAGTCGGTGGAAAGGACGGCGTGCCTTACCCTATAAACACGAGGCATTATGACGAGACCATAGGCGCGCTGAAGAATGCCGTGGAGAACGCGAAACTGGGGAAGAAGGAACAGTTGGGAGCGATAAAAAGGCTTTCTAATTTTTGTAGGGGCTAAGTTACACTACATTTTTGGAATGGAAAAAATCAAATGCTTGGCCCTCCTATCCGGGGGCCTGGACAGCATACTCGCAGCGAAGATGATGCTAGAGCAGGGCCTGGAAATGGAAGGTGTCGTCTTCATGACCCCCTTCTCCAGGTGCGGCCCTGAATTGATAGAATCCTTCAGGGCAAAGCTGGGGATAAAGATCCATGTAGTAGAGCTGAAGCAGAACTATCTCAAAATCGTGGAAAATCCGAGGCACGGATACGGGAGCCAGGTGAACCCCTGCATAGACTGCAAGATAATGATGCTGCGCGCAGCATGGAGACTCGCAAAGAGGGTAGGGGCAAGGTTCCTTGTGACCGGGGAGGTCCTTGGCCAAAGACCGCTATCGCAAAAAAAGGACAAGCTGTCCTTGATAGAGAGAAGGGCCGGACTCAGAGGAAAGATAGTGAGACCTTTGTCAGGGAAGCTGCTGCCTGAGACCGAAGCCGAGAGGATGGGTTGGATAAAACGGGGTGGGATGGGCGACATACAGGGCAGGGGGAGGGGGAAGCAGCTGGATATGGCGAAGATGTTTGGTGTCTCTGAGTACAAGACACCTGCCGGGGGTTGTGTGTTGACTGATCCGTGTTTCGCAAGAAGGATAAGAGAGTATATAAAATATAACAAAAGGATGACGGTCCAGGATGCCAGATGGCTCCTGGCGGGCCGGCACTTCAGAATCGGAGGCTCGAAGGTAATTGTTGGCAAAAACGAAAAGGACAATATGGTCATAGAGAAACTCTGGAAATCGGCGAAACCGAAACCGGCATTGTTAAAGGTAATAGACTATATAGGGCCGCTTACAGTAGTGTTGAACCCTGAGGAAAAAACATTGGAGACTGCCGCCGAGATAACGGCGCGTTATTCCGACGCTCCGGAGAACGAGTCTGTGCTGGTCAGCATAAAGAACGGAAGGGACAGACATCAAATAAAGGTGAAGCCGATGTCCAAGGTTAAAGTTTCTGGTTTAATTATATGACCTCCAAATACTGACATGAAAATCGGCTATCCGTGCATCAACAGGAACATAGGCTGCACTTCTAATTCCACCTTCAGGCTGGCCTCATATTCTGAGGAAAGGTTAGTAAAGACTGTGGAAGGCAATCTGGACTGCCTCCTCGACATCCTAAGATACAATGCCAAAAACGATTTTTTGTTCTTCAGGATAAGCTCCGACATAATCCCCTTTGCCTCCCATCCCGTCTGCGAATTCGACTGGACCGGCCATTTCAAAAAGAGGTTTAAGGGGATCGGCGATTACATAAAAGGGAACGACTTCAGGATCTCCATGCACCCAGACCAGTTCGTGCTGATAAACTCGCCGAACAGGGGGGTGGTCGGGAGGAGCATCGCCGAGCTGGAGTACCACGCAAAGGTCCTTGATGCGATGGGCCTTGACACAACCGCCAAAATCCAGATTCATGTGGGCGGGGCATATGGCGACAAATTGAGCGCCATCAAAAGGTTCTGCGAGGAGTATTTTTCCTTAAACGAGCGGGTGAAGAGAAGGCTGGTGATCGAGAACGACGACAGGTTGTTCAGCCTGAAGGACTGCTTTGTGATAAATGACATAACCGCTGTGCCCATACTCTTCGACAATTTCCACCATGAATGCTTGAACAACGGGGAGTCCACAAGGGAAGCCGTGATACTAGCGCAGACCACGTGGAAGACCAAGGACGGCCCGCTCATGGTCGACTACAGCAGTCAGGAGGTCGGGCAGAGGACCGGAAAACACATTGAATCCATCGACCTCGACCTTTTCAAAAGATTCCTGAAAGAGACGAAGGGTCTTGAGTTCGACATAATGCTCGAGATAAAGGACAAGGAGAAGAGCGCCACGAAAGCTTTAAAATTGATGAACCAGCTAAATATAACATGAAACTCAACAAGGCTGGAAAACTGATAGTCGCCATATTGGTATCGGAGATGGCTGGTATCATCGGCTCAGTCTTCACGACCCCCGCCATACCCACGTGGTATGCTACCCTGGAAAAGCCCTTTTTCAACCCGCCCAGCTGGGTCTTCGCGCCTGTGTGGACCACCTTGTTCGTGCTCATGGGGATCGCAGCCTATCTGGTCTGGGAAAAAGGCTTTGAGAAAAAGGAGGTGAGGAAAGCACTGTCGATTTTCGGGGTGCAGCTGGTCCTGAACACCATGTGGTCAATCCTGTTCTTCGGCGCGCAGTCACCACTTCTTGCTTTCATAGAGATCATAATACTCTGGTTCGCAATACTGCTGACAATAGTAAAGTTCTGGAGGATATCAAAGAATGCGGGGCTGCTACTCATACCCTACATTGCTTGGGTCAGCTTCGCCAGTGTCCTTAATCTCTCTATATGGCTGTTGAACTAGGGACTAGAAAGCTTAAGATCAGTCCGCATAAAAGCTCCTGTCAAGATTGCCGGTGTTGGAATAACCCCTGCTCTCCCAGTAGCCTCTGTAGTTCTCATCGTCGGAAAGCTCTATCTCGGTTATCCACTTTATCCACTTGTAGCCCCACTTGCTCTCAGCCACGAGCTGGAACGGGAAGCCCCTCTCAGGGAGTAGCGTAACCCCGTTCATCTTGTAGGCCACCATTATGTCGTTGTCCATTATGTAATCCAGGGGGAAGGACGTAGTGTAACCGTCATAGGCGTGGAATATCACAGTGTTTGCGTTTCCAAGAGGTTCCGACTCCTCGACCAGATCCTCGACTAATGGGCCCCCCCAAAGTATCTTAACGTCCCAGCCCTCAACACAGTACAGAGTGACTACCTTCTCATACGACTGCCTGCCGTTGACGAGTTCGTCGTATGTATGCTCCTTCGGACTCTCGACCAGTCCGGTGACCTTAAGCCTGTAGGTGTCCTTGTCCACATACTGCGGCCCCTTTATGGAATTCTCCCTGAAGTCGTAGACCGAGGAAAGCCTCTCGCCCTCGTATTCCCTGACTTCCACTGCATCTAGCTGAATCGGAGGGCGCTGGTCTATGAAGGAAAAGAGTAGGACTAGGATTAGGATCGCCAACAGCAACACGGATATGCCAACTGGCAGGTTTTTGGGTATATCTTTTTGCATAGGGGGTATTCTTTATTGCCCTATAAAAAGTTGATTTTTAATAGGGGATCAGACCGGTCGTTCCCTGTGCCTCACCCCGACCACTCCGGTTCGGGAAAAGGGAAGTTGTAACTCGTTAGAGTTACAATAGACGAAGGCGCTAACCGAACATTGACATCGAGGGGGGGACATCATCGCTCTCGTCCATGAATCTTTTGAAGCATTTGGGGCAAATCCAATCGTTGGCATCCTGGTACAGTATGGGGAAAAGCGGAGTCTCGTCGGAGTTCCTGTTACATTTGAAACAGATGTTCCGGGGCTGGACCGGTTCCCCAAACTCTTCGCTTACGACTATCACGTCCTCGGCGCCGATCTCCTCCTTGAACTCCCTCGGGAGAACGTACTCCAAATCGTAAAGCTTGTTCCTCTTGCTTGTCATCTCATCCTCCTCCCTCGTTCACATCTGGTACAGAGATTCACTTGGGAATTAAAACAGTTATCACAAACTCTGGCCCCGCACAGCCAACAGCTGTGGAGATCATATGAGTCAGCGCCACATATGTCACATAGACCGTTCATTATAAAAACATCCAGACAAGCCTGATAATGGCCAATATTATCAGGATTATCCCCACCCACTTCCCGATACTTGTTACAACAAGTAATATAATGCCTACCGCTATTAAAAGAAATGGGCTGGCATCGGCAAGGAACTGGACGATGCCGTCCAGATACGAGCCGCCTGTGTCGGTGATTCCCCCGACCACATCACCCGGGGTCTCATCGCTTGTATTGTTCTGGGCCAATGCCAAACCCGTTAGAGCCAGCAAGGCCGCTAAAACTATTAATGCCCTTTTCATTTTCGTATATTTTAGCCTTAATAAACTAAAATAGTTTCTATTTTCTTTAACAAAAGGGTAATATTAGGTAAAAATGCCGACTGTGGAGT
Organism: Candidatus Altarchaeota archaeon; assembly: GCA_016935655.1. The sequence continues at coordinate 4,546 of JAFGQM010000052.1, forward strand.
TCGACACTGCCGAGTTGATGAGGCTGGTGGGCAAGAAGATGCCCCTGGATGAGCTGGAGTACAAGGCTGCTATGCTTGGTACAAGCGTAGAGCAGGCCACCGAGGACAAGATGGTGGTAGAGGTCTTCCCCAACAGGCCAGATATGCTCAGCGTCGAGGGTTTTGCGCGCGCGCTAAGGAATTTCATAGGCAGCGGGGGGTACAAGGAGTACAAAGCCGTAGACTCGCCCCTAGAGCTCAAGGTGGACAAATCGGTCAAAGGGATCAGGCCCTATGTAGTCTCGGCGGCTATCAAGAACATCAAGATCACGGACGAGGTCCTGATCTCAATCATGCAGGTCCAGGAGGCCCTCCACTCTTCGCACGGGAGGAAGCGGGCCAAGGTCGCAATCGGGATACATGACATGGACAAGACCACGCCGCCCTATGAATACAAAGCCGTGAAGCCAAACTCCATGCACTTCGTCCCGCTGGACTACTCAGAGGGGATGAGCCTAAAGGAGGTCTTGGAGAAGCACCCGAAGGGGGAGAAGTATCGCCATATAATCCACAAGAAGGAGTTATACCCTGTCATTCTGGACAAAGAAGGCGTGGTTTCTTTGCCCCCCATAATCAACGCCGAAAGGACAAGGGTGACAAGCAGCACAAAGAACCTGTTCATCGAGATGACCGGCACAAACAAGCGCGCCCTACAGCAGACCCTGAACATCGTGGCAACCTCGCTGGCCGACCGAGGAGGCGAGATAGTGGCGGTCAAGGTGGGCGGCGAGAGAATGCCCAGTTTGAAACCTGAGGTCATGAGGATACGGGCAAACTACGCAAAGATGCTCTTGGGCGTGGACATGGAAGGGAAGAACCTGGAAAAGCTCCTCGGCAAGATGGGCTATGGCTTGAAGAATGCAAGTGAAACGGTCTTGGACGTGTTGGTGCCCCCCTACAGATCGGATGTCCTGCACCCGATGGATATAGTCGAGGACCTGGCGATAGCCTACGGGTACGAGAACTTCGCCCCCAAGGAGACGGACATGGCCACCGTGGGGGAAGAACTAGAATTTGAGGCTTATTCGTCGAAAATAAGGAACCTGATGATCGGTCTGGGCTTCCAGGAGATAGTCTCCTTCGCGCTTACAAATGAAGACGCGTTAAAGAAGGCCGGTCTAGTGGACACTAACACTGCAGTGAGAATAAAAAACCCGAGGACAGTGGATTTCACCCTGGTCCGCCCCTCCCTGATACCCGGGATGCTTGACACGCTGGCCTACAACAAAAAGAAAAGGATACCCCAAAAACTCTTCGAGCTGGATGACGTGGTTGCGGGTAAAAAGGATTACGCCAACAGAAGGCGACTTTGCTTCTGCATACTCGACTGGGAGGTCAACTTCTCCCAAGCGCAATCAGTAGTGGAAAGTCTCCTTGGGAATATCAAGGTTGGAATAAAACTTAGGGGAATGAAGGCGGAGACTTTCATACCGGGCAGGTGCGCGGAGATTGTTTCTGGGAAGGATAGGATAGGTATACTGGGCGAGGTGCACCCGCAGGTCCTGGAAAACTTTGGTATCGAGTATCCTGTTGCTATGGCGGAGTTGGATATTGGCCGTAAAAAACCTGTTTGAGCAGTTAGTCGTTTCCCTTTGTGAAAAGCCCTGAAATCTGCTTCCAGTAATGCGAGCCGAAGAGTGTCGCCCCCCTCCCAAACGTTTTAAAGGTCGATTCTAGGATCTGGAAGCTGTTGTAGACCCCGTCGTTCACGGCCTCTTTCGTTTTCTCATTGATCCTGTACTGTTTTAGCATGAAACCCCTCATCCTGGAGAAGAACCTCTCGCTTGAGAAGGACTCCAGGGACTGGCAAAGCTCCTCGACATGTCTCTTAGGACTCTCGGCGATACTGATGTTCCGTTTGACAAAGGATTTCATTAAGCCATCTTTAGCCTTTATGAGACCTTCGATTGTGGGGTCCTCTATGAACTCCTGTATCTCGACCCTGTCAGGTACATCCTCCACCTCCTTAAGCTGTTCTAAGGCGAACCGGGACAGATGGGACTGGACTTCCTTCATCCACTTCTCCCTGTCCTCTACATAGTCCACTGCAAGTTTCTTCAGCTCCTCCAACTCGTTGAGGACGCTCTCGGGTATGCCTCCTTCAGACTTCTTCAATGACAATATCAAATCCTGGATCGACTCCCTCGTCTCATGGGCGGTCTTTTTGCTCGGAATGTCAAAGAGCACCATGAAATTGTTTGATATGATACTGGCCTTTTGGAAGAACAGACTAAGGTGGATTACGTTCTTGTCATCAGTCACGGCGCCGTCCATTATCTTTGATATGACCTTGCAGCCGTCCGAGAATATGGACGAGACCAGGGTTATGGGGACTCCCAATGTCAAAACACCCAGGCTGACATCGGCGGCTATGCCTCCGGTCTTTCTCACTACATAGTCCTTGCCAGCAGATCTGGATTTCTTGTCCCCTTTGCCCATGTTGGTCATCGCATCGCCGAACCTTCTCAAGCCTGCGAAAAAGCTGGACTCATGGATTATCTTAGGCGGGATGAAGACATCCAGGGTCTTGTTTAAGGAGACCCCTGTGACCAAAAGCGTGTTCTTGAAGAACTTCCTGGGTTTCTGAGAAATCCTCTTTTTCATGTTAGTCTATTTTGCGCGCGCAATGGTCCGCCACAGGACAGGAATCGCACCTCGGCCTGACCGCGCAGTAGTTCTTGGCAAGCTCGTCTATTAATGCATGGAACTCCTTATAAACCAGTATGTCCTTGGGCAGATTATTCTCAAAAAAAGCCTTAAAGTCGGCATAGCCGGCAATTCCATCCAACATCCCCATCCTGGAGAAAACCCTCTTGGTGTAGGCGTCGATGACGAATGAGGGCTTTTCGGCGGCATACAACAATATGCAGTCAGCGGTCTCCTCGCCTATGCCCCAGAGTGAACGCAGCTGCGCGCGCAGCTCGTCTATATCGACCTTTCTAAAGTCCTCTACGTTACCCCCATATTCCTTAAACAGGAAATCTAGGAAAGTCCTCAGTTTCTTCGCCTTCTGGTTGTAGTACCCGCTGGGCCTGATAATCGAGGCAAGTTTCTTCTCATCCAGTCTCCTTAAACGGCCCAAATCCATCAGCCCTTTCCCGTGCATGTCCCCGAGGACCCTGTCGACGTTCTTCCAGTTGGTGTTCTGGGCGAGTATCGCGCCTATGCAGATTTCCAGCCTCTGCCCCTCGGTCAGGCTTTTCCTCTTCTCATAAGTGGGCTTAGTCTGCCCTTCCCCCGCCACAGGCCACCAGTTCTGGAAGCCGAAGTGCTCAAGAAGGAGTTCATAGACCTCAATCAGGTTTTTGTTTTCCATCCCTCTACTTTACATAATGGCGACAAAAAATCTTGCTAGTTCCATCGCCAAGAAGGCCGTCCTTGCAGCGGCCCTGGAGGCAAGCACTGAGAAGCCTGGCAATGTGACGCCCACGAAGAAGTTTGACGACCTGAGTTACAATGATTTCCTTGAAGCTGCGCAATCACTGGAAAAGCATGTCAAAAAGGCTGCAAGGGCTGGGGAGAATGTTTTTAGTGGCGAGATAGCAGTTGGAGAAGCTGGCATCGGAAAGGCCATATATGACGCGACCCAAAAGGGAAAAAACATAAATTTCGGAATCGTCCTGATGTTCGTCCCTCTCGCTACGGCAGCCGGCTACAACGGGACATGCCTGAGGGATGATCTAAGATACTTTCTCAGGAATATGACATACAAGGATACCATCTGGATCTACAAGGCCATGCGAGCGGCCAGACTGGGCGGCATGGACACCGGCGTGGAAAAAGACCTGGATGTCTTCTCTGAGGATTCCTTCAAAAAAATCGAGAGGGAAAAACTAAGCCCTGTGGATGTCTTCAAAAAAGTCGCCCAATACGATACGCTGGCCAAGGAGTGGGTGACCGATTACTCCCTATCATTCAGGTATTCGGAAAAAATCGGGCCAAGTTTCCCCTCTATAAAGAGAACTTATCTGGAAATCTTAGCAGAACATCCAGACACCCTCATCGCGCGCAAGTGCGGCCTTGAGACCGCTCAAGAGGTTTCCAAAAGGGCGAAAAAGGTCTTGGAGGATTATTCAAAAAGTAGGATGGAAGAGTTTGACTCATATTTAAGGAAAGACAAGAACAGGCTCAATCCGGGGACGACCGCAGATTTGGTCGCGACTGCATTGTTCATAAAGTTGCTGGCATAATAGGGTTTAGATTTAAATCATGGGGACACAACAATCTAGGGGGGAGCACTCTGAACTGCCAGCGGGTTGTACCATCCCGCCTACAGCGGTACAATCGTCTCTGCAAAACCCGCCCAGATCAGTACAACTGGTATCGGCCCCATCACAACACTTATCTCCTGATTTGAGGAGATTACAGTAGGGAGTTCCTCCAGTAAGCTCCTCTGCACAGCTGGCTGCACACGTGCCGGAACAAACGGGGAGACAACAAAGTAGCCCGTCTGGACTGCACTGTGGATTGCCGCCCGGATGTCTGAGACCTGTTCCGCAATTCGAACTGCATATCCCGCCCAGATCGGTACAAGAGTCTACGCCTGCAACTTGTACGCAGCAAACTTCATTTACAGCGCAACTATCATCCCCAGAAGTATCGGGGAAGGACCCAATGGGGCAGGAAGAAAACTCGCAATAGGCGTTTGGGATGGATGTGCATTCCACATAGTCCACACAGCAAATCTTTTGAGGATCGTCGACCTTGCACCAATCATCGCCGGAGGGCTCTGAAATCGTGCCGGAAGGGCATACTCCGAGTATGTGGGTATAACAATCTCCGGGGCAGGGCTCAAGAGCGCAACAGATATCGCCAGCGGTGGGGCAAGCGCCTGCATCATTCTGAACCAGATTCACTGAAGCGCAGTCCTGGGGGGGCGTTATGCACCCACCGCCCAGGTCAAGTACACAGTCAAGAGGTTCATGGAAAGTGTATTGTAGGGTATTATAAAGTTTGTTCGCATACTCGGCCCCAGTCACCCTCGCTTCCTTTTGTATTGAGTCGGCCCACATGAACACGCTTATGCTGACCACTATGCTCACAATGATTATAAGGAGGTACTCCAAGCCCGTCTGGCCTTTCGCGTTCATTTTGGCTGGATGAGAGATTAATTATATCATTGTAGGTATAAAAACGGGCAAAAAGGCTACATGTTTATTCACAGACATACTAAAGTTACTATGGGCAAAAAAGCTAAAGCCAAAAAAAAGGACACTACGAACGCTGGTGTGATGGGGTTCGCCGCAGGGATCATGGGTCTTATATACATGCCGCTGTTCTTTGCGGTGATAGGGATAGGGATGAGTTATCTAAACAAGAAATACGAGGAGAGGAGCCTGTGGAAGCTGGGCTTGTTCCTGGGCCTCGTGAACCTTTTCTTCGGATTGTCGGCTGCAGTACTCAATCTAACAGCCTCTTGAAAGACTAAAGCAACCCCTCCAATCTCCTGACTATGTCCTGCAGCAAAAGCGATGCGGCCTCCTGAGTCTTCGCTTCGGCTGTCAGTCTCAAAAGCGGCTGGGTGTTGGAGGCCCTTAATAGTATCCAACCATCTTCAAAGTTTATCTTGACGCCGTCAGTGCGGTCGACCTTCCGATCCTTGAACTCCTGGGTGATCTCATCAATTATCTTGAACTTCTTGGAATCGGGGCATTCGAAAGTCTGCCTCAAAACAGGGTACTTAGGTATCTTATCCGCGAGCTCCGAGAGCTTCTCGTCTTTCTTGGACAAAACCTCTGCCAAGTAAGCGGAGGTTACAATACCGTCATCGAAGGGGAAGAACTGCGGGATGACAAAATGGCTGCTGCTCTCCATTGCGAAGACTGCGCCCTTCTTGACCGCCTCGGCTAGAAAGGCATCGCCGACCCTGATCCGCTGGACCTTACCGCCGAGCTTCCCCACCTCCTCGTCCACGGCCATCGAGCAGTCTATGTTGACAGCGACCTTCTTGTTCTTCGATGCTGACAATAGTTCTTTCATCAAAATGATGCCCACCTCTTCAGCGCTCCTTACGGCGCCCTTGTCGTCGACCACCACTACCCTGTCCGAGTCGCCGTCGTATGCGACGCCTAAGTCCGCGCCCTCCTTGAGCACCTTTTCTTGGAGCCCGCCAAGGGTCCTCTCATTCGGGTAAGGCCCGCGGCCAGGGAAGTTCCCGTCAGGCTCGTTGTTGATGGCTGAAACCTTGCACCCAAGTTCCTTAAACAGGCTCGCGCCCAGGCCGGATGCCGCCCCGTTCCCAGGATCAACGACGACGCTGAGCTTCTTCTTCATCTTTATCCTGCTCTTGATCGAGTCGGTGTATGCCTTTTTAACGTTCTTTGCGTCCTCTTTCTTTATCCCGCCGCCCTTGGCCTCCTTGATGCCTCCAGAAAAGATTATCTTCTTTACCTCCTCTATGCACGAGACCCAACCGGTCCCATCAGGCTGCCTGAACCTGATGCCATTATACTCGGGCGGGTTGTGGGAGGCGCTTATATACACCCCGCCATCGGCTTTTGTCTCCATAATCCAGAGGTTTATGGCTGGTATCGGCACAAGTCCAACTTGAACAACTGAGATGCCCGTGCTTGCCAAGCCCCTTGCCACGGCCTCCTCCAGCTGCGGCCCGCTGTTGCGCGCATCCCTGCCCACCACTATCCTGCCCTTGTTACCCAAAAACTTCCCGAACGCTTCTGCTATCTTGAAGGCAAAGTCTTCTGTCAGGTCGCGCCCATAGACCCCCCTGATATCATAAGCCCTGAATATATGCTCCATCTTGACAGCTATTTTTGTCCGAATATTTATAAACTAATTTAGAAAAATGGATACTGTAGCCGTCTTGGGGCCGGTTGGCACCTTCACAGATGAAGCTGCGCGCAGGTATTTCGGCAGCAGCAAGTTCATTTACTGCAATAGCGTCACCGAGGTCTTCGACATGGTGGAAAGGGACGTGGAATACGGAGTGATACCGATAGAGAACTCCACCGAGGGCAGCGTGGGTGAGACCATAGACTGCCTGAGGAAATATGATCTGTACATATGGGGGGAGGTATACCACCACATAGTGCACGTCCTGGCTGGGACCGGCAGATTAGAAGACGTGAAGACCATAATGACCCACCCGCAGGCCATAAGCCAGTGCAGGAACAAGGTCGAGAAGCTCCTTAAGAGCATGCCCCAGGTGGTCACAAAAGGCCCCACCGGGAAGGTTTTGAGCACCGCAAGGGCGATGGAGATGGTGGCGCAGGAAAAGGACCCCACAATAGCGGTCATAGGCTCCAAAAACGCAGCCCAGAAATACGGCCTGAATATAATAGCTGAGAACCTCTCCGACCAAGACGACAACGAGACCAGGTTCTTTGTGATATCGAAAAAACAACACCAAAAGACGGGCAAGGACAAGACTTCTATAATAACCGCTGTCAAGGACGAGGCCGGCGCCCTCTGGAAGCTGCTGGGCATATTCGCGCGCGAGGGGATAAATCTCACCAAGATCGAATCACGGCCGAGGAGGGAGAGGAAGTGGGAGTACCTGTTCTTCATAGACTTCGAAGGGCACAAGGACGACGGGAAAGTGGAGAACATGCTGGAGAGCATCAAGGAAAGCTCCACATACTTCAAGCTTCTGGGTTCCTACCCGAGGTGGGCCTAAGATGGACTTCGTAGCCGTAGCAGAAGGCTTAAGCGGACCCTTCGGATACGTGGCCCTATTCTTCCTGGTTCTTGTCCTTTCTGCAGCGCTCATACTCCCTGTTCCAGTCTTTGCCGTGGTATTGGCTGCGGCACAAGTCCTGGACCCACTTCCAGTCGGGATCATAGCCGGAATAGCTTCGGCCATCGGGGAGCTATCCGGGTACTTTGTCGGCATAGGCAGCGAGAAGGTGTTGGAAAAGAAAGGGAAAACCGACGACCTCTACCGCAAGGCGAAAGAGCTCTTCGAAAAGTACGGTTTCTTTGGCATCGTCATAGCTACTCTTTTCCCATTGACTCTAATCGACTATGTGGGGGTGATAGCCGGTGTGCTAAACTACGGCTGGAAGAAGTTCTTTCTGGCCACACTGATCGGGAAGATACCAAGGTACATATTCGTCGCTTACCTGGGAAAGGAAATCTTTGGTTTCATGCTCGGACTGCCCTAAAACGCCTGGACCCGCATACCTCGCATTCTATCAAATCTTCTTTGTATTCTTTCCCGCAAGCTAGGCATTTTTTCCTCCACCTATACGTCTCCTTTATGCCTTTTTCAGAGATGCGCTCAAATTTCAAACCGAGGATCTTGCACATGTTCTGCATGTCATAATCGTCTGTCACCAGGATCGATCTCTTCTCCAGGGCCAGCGCAAGGACCTTTATGTCCACGTCAGAGAGAAGAAGAAGGACACCGTTCCGTTCCGCAGACTCCCTTATGTCGGCTATGGACCTTGCCTGCGGGTCCTCGATCCTGATGGCACCTTGGGCGAGACCTATCTCGAACTTGTTCCTGGATTGGATGTCCTTCAGCTCGTCTTGTATCTCCGGTATTGTGACATAACTTCCTTCGATCTCCTTGTCGCGGGCATTTATTATGCCCGACGAGTCCAGAACCTTGGCCACTCTTATTTTTTCCTGGATTTCGCCAGTCTTATAGCCTTGTCCACCGCTTCCTTGGCGTCTGTCGCCTCATGCACGTCATAAGGGCCCCCCGCCAGGAAGTCGGCAGTACCGCCGGTGCCAACTATCACTACTACGGGCCGCCCGTAGTTAAGCGCAAAGGCGGCCTCTGAAAGCGTCCCGTAATGGCCGTCCACGGCTATGACAACGTCTGAGGCAGAAGCGACCAGTATGTTCCTGCCATAGCCCATGCTTGTGGGTATGACAATATCCAAGTACTCGTTTCCCTCCGATTTGTCCAGGGAGGGCAATATGCCTATGCTTATGCCCATGGCTTCCCTGCAGCCCTTTGCAGCAGCCTCCATGACACCACGCCTGCCGCCACAGATAAGGATGGCCCCCTTCTCAGCTATCCCCCGCCCGACCTCTTGCGCAACCTTCAAGGCTTCCTCATCGGCCCTCTCACTGCCCAAAACGCCTATGCTAATCTTCATTTTTACCGAGCATCCTGCTTGTCCTATCCATGGCCCCCTTTGTGTCCCCAAAGTGTTCAGCCGCCTTCCGCATCTCCCTGATGAAGCCCTCCTCATCGCCCTTTTCCAGCAAGGCGTTTATCCTCTTGGAGGATTCGATGAAGGTCTTCCTGGCCTTTGCTGCCCCTTTGTTGTTTGTCTGGATCTCACAGTATAACGCAGGGTCCTGGGCCAGTATGCGGCCGATTAGGTCCAGCAAAAGCTGGTACACGGGAGACGAGAACTTCTTGGAGCTGACAGGATCGAAATCCAGCTCCTCCAAGGTCTTCCCCGCTGAGAAAAGCATGAAGTGGGTCATGCCCTGAACGACGCCCATGAACTCGTCGTGCTCCTCGGGGGTTGCTAGGGTCACTCTGGCGCCCTTTCCCCCAAAGTACTCCCTCACCCAGGAAAACCACTTTCCCCCCCTGACCTTACATAGAACGATGTTCTGGCCCCTGAAATCGTCGACCATGGGCCCAAAAACCGGGTGCATGCCAATCACGTCCACGCTGGACTGTGAAAACCTCTCCATCGCCTCGCACGGAGCCTTTTTGATCGAGGTCAGATCCATGAGCAGAGCACCTGGTCTAACGGCCGGAGCCACCTCCTTTATGACCTCTGCCGTCTTCCTTATGGGGACTGTGATGATGGTTATATCGGCCCAACTAGCCGCTTTCCTATTGTCTGCCTCGAACGAGACGCCCAATTCCCTGGCTACTGCCCTCCCCTTCTCGGCGCGCGGCCCTGTTATCACTACCTCAAAGCCGTCCTTCCTGAAGACCTTGGCGAAAAGCCTGCCCATGCCGCCGTAGCCGCCTATGACTGCTATGCGGGGTTTACTAGGAACCATATGATAATTTTCTGGCTGGGGGGTTAAAAATATGCCCAAATTCCCAAGATACGCGGAGGTTAATGTTTTTTACTGTTTTACAGTAAATCTTGTGATGATATCCAAATTGAATCTGATGCTGGTCATAGCCACCATTGCCATCTTGATTATCCTGGGGATGCTACAGAGCATCAAGGACGACATCAATGTGGGTGCTGCGAGAAAACTGACGGGCCTGAATGTGAACAGTTCAGTGGCCACGCAGAAGATGCCACGGGACTTCGCATTCCGCTATTCCTTTGGGATAAGTGAGCGCAACGTCTTGGACACCGCAAAAAACCTGTACATAAAGGATATGGTGTGCGACCCTCCCCAAGACTATAAAGTGACACTTACAGAGGATGAAAAAAGGAGTGTCTACAATTCTTTGGTCGATAATGATTTTTCAAAAATCAAAAACGACCTGACCGATAACTGCGACGACTCGGGCAGGTGCATAGAGATAGACCCCCTTTGGGGGGCGACCCTCACCGTGACCATCAACGGTGAAAAGAAGACCGTCAAGTGGAGGGCCAATTATTACTATGAGGATGACCCAGATGCGGTCAGGTTCGGGGAGATAAAATCCGTCATAGAAGGGATCATATCTGAAAAGGAAGAAGAACTGAAAATACCGGAGCCCGGATGCGGTTATCTATAGCGTAAAAAGTATAGCCCCGCCAGGATTCGAACCTGGGTCT
>JAFGQM010000053.1 GCA_016935655.1 Candidatus Altarchaeota archaeon
CCTGAGCGAGAGGACCAAGATGGTCTATATATGCAACCCCAACAACCCTACTTCCAACGCCTTCCAGTTGGGGGATATCTTAAACATCGTAGAGAACTGCAACTGCATGGCTGTTGTGGACGAGTGCTATTACGAGTACAACGGCGAGACTGTGGCCGACAAGGTTTGGGAATACCAGAACCTGATAGTCTTGAGGAGCTTCTCGAAGGCTTTTGGGCTGGCGGGAGCCAAGGCGTGCTATCTCGTGGGCCACGAGGATACCGTGAGATGCTACCAAAGGGTCCTCAGCGGGTTCGAGAACAACAGGTTCGGGGTCTTCGGGGCCCTGGCGGCGCTCGGGGATGTGGCCTACTACAAGGGAGTATGGGAACAGGTGAAGGCCGAGAGGGACAATGCGGTAGGTGAGCTTAGAAACATTGGCTTAAAGGTCTGGGACTCGAAGGCAGCACACATATTCCTAGATGTAAGCTCTACTGGGAAGACCTCGACGGAGATACGAGATTTATTTTTAGAAAGATACAAAATCCTAATCAGGGATATCGGGGAGACCTTCCCGGAGCTCAAGGACAGGTATGTGAGCTTTGCTGTTAGCACGCCCGTGATAAACGCACTTTTGCTGGGAGGATTCAAGGATGTTGTTGATCAAAAAATCTGAGTTGCAGGGTCTTTTGTCCATGGAGGAGGCGATAAACGCCGTCGAAGAGGCCTTCAAAAAGCACGCGATCGGTAAAAGCGTCTGCCCGTCTAAGATCCAGTTCGTCCTGCCCGGCCAGCTCTGGAAGTGGTGGGCCTTCATGCCGTGTTACATCGAAGGCATTGGTATGGGGGTCAAGGTGGTGAGCGACTATCCCAGCGAAAAAACCCCGAAAAAACCCACGATATCGGCTACCAGCGTGCTTTGCGATGAATCCAGCGGGGACATAAAGGCAGTTATGGACGGGGCTTACCTTACGGCCCTCAGGACTGGCGCGATAGGCGGCATAGCTGCCAAGTACTTGTCACGGAAGGACAGCGAAGTGGTGGGGCTCATAGGGTGCGGCGTCCAGGGCAGGATGCAGTTGGAGGGGGTCAAGCAAGTGAGGGAGATCAAGAGGGTCTTGGTGAGCGACGTGAACAAAGCATCGATAGCTTCATTCAAGAAGGACATGGAAGCCAGGCTAAAGGTCAGCATCGAAGAGACCAGTGTGCAAGAACTGGCCAAGAACTCGGACATAATCATAACGGCCACTTCATCTAGGGCGCCAGTCTTGCTCGGCGAGTGGGTCGGCAACGGGACGCATATAACCTCTGTAGGGGCCCACACCTCGGACGCGCGCGAATTGGACTACCACCTGATAAAGAAATCCAAGGTGGTCATCGATTCCCAAGACGCCCTCAAATCCGGCGACCTGAAAAACCCGCTGGAAGACTTCTTCATAAAGGCCGATGAGCTCACCGAGATAAAGGACGTCATAAACGGGAAGAGGATAAGGAAGGACATAGATGACATCACGCTCTTCAAGACCGTCGGCACTGCGCTCCAAGATGTGGCAGTGTCTGCATTAGCCTACAAAAAAGCCAAGGCTACTGGTCTTGGAACGGAGATAGACCTGGGCAAATAGTCATTTCTAAGCTTTGAGCCCGAAATTTAAAGGATGGCCGAAAAGAAGCCTAGGGAGCCCGGAGACCAGTTCTGGAGGGTCGGCAGGAGAAACAAAAAGGTTTATAGCAGGGAAAGGTGGGAGCAACTCCAGGAGAGATCAAGGCGGTGGATAAGAAGGCAGCTGAAGCCATACAGGACGGAATGGGAAAGGAGATCAGAGGCCTTGAACAGGGTGTCATTAAGGAAAATTTTCAGTGGCAGATGGCTTGCTGAGTCTGAGTATGCGGATCTGGGGGCAATGTGGCTCAGATATAGGATCGCGGATCTAGAGGCGGAGCATGACTACAGGAAAAGGCAGTCTGAATTGTACATCACCTTCAACCCTGTTCTAAGGTACAAAAGAAGGGCTGTCGACAGGTTTACAAAAAGGCTAACCCAGGCTCCTCGGGAGATGAGTGAAATACAGGCGGAGGTAGATTATCTGACTAGTTTGTCAAACAACTTAAAAAACAGGTTCAAAAGGGAACAAAAGTTTTTAGACAAATCAGTCAAAAGGGATAAGGGGAAGATAAGGGAATTGAAAAAGGTCAGTAAAGCCAGGAAAAATGCTGTGAGGGAAGCCATGAAAAGCCGCGAAAAACTCGGTACACTCTCACGAGTGCTTGAGCAGATGGTGAACCTTGGGAGGATGGATGTGAACGCCATGGAAAGGGAGCTCTGGCCGGGGAACGTGGAAAACGCAGAGGGGGGTATGAGATACGCCGAGGCGGACAGGGACCTCTGGACTTTCTGGCACAGGCATGCCGTGGAAAAGGGGTCCGACGCAGATTACATAAAAGAACTGGCCAGAAGGATACACAACGCAAGGGAGAGTTATATAAGCGCTAAAGAGGAGCTGGAGTATTGGAAAAAGCACAGGCCCAAAGGGACATGATGAAAACCGGTTCTGCAGAATTATACTTGCACGGCGGGAAAGCCCCGCCATGGCTCTTCGGGAGGATGGTGAGGCTGGGCTCAGAGGTCATGGCGATAATAGTCGACGAGTACGGGCGGGACGAAGTCCTGCGCCGGCTGTCGGATCCGTTCTTCTTCCAAAGCCTTTCCAATGTATTGGGTTTTGACTGGAACAGCAGCGGGACTACGACAGTCCTTTGCGGAGTCCTGCAGAGCATATTTAAGGAAAACGAGCTGGGCATGGCTGTAGTGGGGGGGAAGGGGAACAGCGCGCGCAGGTTTAAGGAAGAGTTGGATTCAACGACCGAGAGATTTTCTTTTTCTGAAAAAAATGCGGATAGATTAAGATATGCCTCAAAGATATCTGCTAAGGTGGACTCTGTGATGATCCAGGCCGGATATCCGTTATACCACCATTCTTTGTTCATAACAGAAGACGCGAAGTGGGCCGTGGTGCAGCAGGGGATGAACAAGGAGACCCATCTTGCGCGCAGGTACCACTGGCTTTCAGATGATGTGAAGGACTTCGTAGA
>JAFGQM010000054.1 GCA_016935655.1 Candidatus Altarchaeota archaeon
GGCATAGAAACAGGCAAACATGCCTCCAGGTTTGCTGACTCAAATCTGGGGAGGAAGGGTGTCCTCCACGGGACCCATACCTACGTGATGCAGGATGAATACGGGCAGATCCATAATACACATTCCATCTCAGCGGGACTGGACTACAGTGCGGTGGGGCCGGAGCACTCCATGCTCAGGGAGGCCGGCAGGACCAAGTATACCTATGCCACGGACAAGGAGGCCATGGCCGCTGTGAAAATCCTTTGCGAGAAGGAGGGCATACTCCCGGCTCTGGAGAGCGCGCACGCGGTGGCGCATGCACTCAAGATTGCGAAGGACTACGACAAGGAGGACATAATCATGATCAATCTCTCCGGCAGGGGCGACAAGGACATAAACATGATGATAGCTAGTCTGAGATAAGATGGGGATTTCTGAAAAGTTCAGGGAACTGGAAAAAAAGAAGGAAAAGGCTCTAATCCTGTACATATCCTGCGGCGACCCTTCAGCCGATGAAACAATCAGGATAGCCAAGGAGGTCATAGATGCAGGCTGTGACATACTAGAACTGGGCCTTCCCTTCTCAGACCCCCTAGCCGACGGCCCGACCATACAGGCAGCTTCCCAGAGGGCATTGGAGAAAGGGATGAACACAGACAGGTACTTCGAGGTAGCTAAAAAAATAGAGGGTGTGCCGAAGGTCTGCATGACTTATTACAATCTGCTTCTTCAATACGGGCTGGAGAAATTCTGCAAGAAGTCTAAGGAAAGCGGGATATCGGGCTTTATAATACCCGACCTGCCCCTGGAGGAGTCGCAAGATTTGCTGGCTGTCTGCAAGAAGAACGGCATCGATTTGATATCCATAGTGTCCCCGAGGACAGATGAAAAAAGGATTGAGAAAATAGCCGGCCTTTCCAGAGGTTTCCTCTACCTCCAGTCCACCCTTGGCGTCACAGGCGCGCGCTCTAGCCTGCCCGAGGAGCTGAAGAGGAAGATCGAGCAGGTCAAGAAGATTTCGAAAATACCAGTGGCCGTGGGTTTCGGCGTGTCAAAGTCCGAGCAGGTCAGGGAGATAGCAAAGGCGGGCGCCGACGGCATCATAATCGGCAGCGCGCTGATAAAGGGGATACAAGACGGAAGGGATGTAGGCTCCTTTGTCAGGGGTCTTAAAGAGGCCACTAGATAGATTTTTCTTTTTGTTTTTTCAAATAGGCTCATATGGCAATTGAACACACGCTTGTTCTGATAAAGCCTGACGGCTTGGTGAAATCCCTTACGGGCGACATCATCAGCAAGCTTTCGGAAACGGAATTGAAGATAGTAGCTGCGAAGATAGTGAGCGTGGAGCGCACCCTCGCCGAAGAGCATTATCGGCATCTCAAGGACAAGCCGTTCTTCGACGAGCTTATCAGGTACATAATGGGCGAGTTCCACACCAAGAGGGTCCTGGCTTTGGTATACGAGGGCGACAACGCCATCGCGAAGGTGAGGAGGATCGCAGGGGCCACCAATCCGGAGGAGGCCGATCCGATATCCATAAGGGGGAAATATGGCAGGATTACCACCTCAGGAGTATATGAGAACGCAGTCCACGCCTCGGAGAACGCCCAGGAGGCCGAGAGGGAGATAAAGCTCTGGTTCAAGCCCGAAGACCTTGTGACCAGGATATACCCCATGATAAAGAAGAAGATCACCAAGGAGGAGCTGTCCTGGAAGACCCCGCTCCCCGAAGATGGTAAATGAGTTCAGGCCCGTTGATGAGAACGTGTTCAGGTCAGGCATACCCGATAGTTTTAAGGATCTGGAATTCTTGAAGGGCAAGGGCATCTCCGCCATCGTCTCTCTGGAGCCCATGGAGGAGTCTATGCAGAAGAAGGCCAGGGAGATGGGGATCAGGGTGGCTAACATACATATAGACGAGGAGGTGCCGCCTACAGACAAGGAGGTCCTGCGCGCGCTGGGCTTCATAAACCACAATATCAAAAAGGGCGGGAAGGTTTTGATACACTGCGAGCACGGGAAGCAGAGGAGCGGGACTTTGTCAGCGCTCTACCTGGCATCCAGGGGTGTCGAGCCCTTGAGGGCGTACTGGGAGCACGGGACCCACATGACACAAAGACATAAAAATTTCCTTTTGGACAGGGGCGAGCTGCTAAGGCAAAGGCACGAGATGAGAAGGCGCAAATAACATATCTAATGCATCATTTTTAAGCATAGTCCCTCTAAATTCCTTGATTCCCAGAGACCCGGTGATAACGATGGCATACGGCGGATATACCTATATAGACCCTAAATACAAGCCCGATGAAAAGAACGACTTTATCGTTTTGACATGGGCCAAGGGCAGCATGCCCCTCGAGAGGATAGCAGAGGCCTTGGCCGCCGAGAGCAGCGTGGGGTCGTGGACCAGACTGAAGACTATGAACGACTTCGTCTGGAAGCACTACAGGGCCCGGGTTTTCAGGATCCAGAACGTCACAAAGAACAGCGGCTTCATCTGGACAGCCTACCCCCTGGAGCACTTTGACACCAAGAACATACCGCAGTTCCAGGCCTCGGTCCTAGGGAATCTTTTCGGACTGAAGGAACTTGAGGAGTTGTATATCTTCGACATAGCCTTCCCGAAGGCTCAGCAAAAACTCTTCAAGGGGGCATACGCCGGCTTGGAGGGCTTAAGGAAGAAGGTGGGGACGCAAAAGACGAGGAGGCCCCACATAGGGACCATTGTGAAACCCAAGGTTGGCCTGACCCCCAAGGAGTGGGCCAATGTCGCGTATAATGCTTATGCCGGAGGTCTGGACCTTGTCAAGGACGACGAGAACCTCGTGGACCAGGACTTCTGCAGGTGGAAGGAAAGGCTGCACGAGGTTATGAAATCCATAGAGAAAGCAGAAGGCGAGACAGGCCAGACGCACCTATACTCGAGTTCCGTAACGGACAAGTTCTCGAGGATGGTGGAGAGGGTAGACTATCTTAATGAGATGGGACTCCAGAAGAACGTCCTTGTGATGATGGATGTTTACATCCTGGGGATGAGCGCGCTAGAGGAGATGCTGGACCTGACAAGGAAATATAAATTGGCGACCCACGCCCACCGGGCAGGCTTCGCTGCAGCCAACCGAGGCAGCTTCGGCATAAACTTTCAGATATACGAGAAGTTCTACAGGATCCTGGGCATGGACCAGCTGCATATAGGGACCGGGGCGGGGAAGATGGAGGGTTCGCCCCTCATAATCAGGAGGTACCATGACATAGCGGACCAGATGAGGCTGGGGGAGAAGCTTTATTTGGGCTCTCTCGGGATGGAGTTCGCCGACCATATAAAGCCCATACTGAGCATTGCTTCAGGAGGGGTAGACGCAGGCAAGGTGGACGCCCTGGTGGCGCTGCACGGGAATGACGTGAACATCCAGGCAGGCGCCGGCGTGCACGGTCACCCCGGCGGGACCCTGAAAGGGGCCATATCCATGAAACAAGCCATCGATGCAATCGCGGAGGGCATACCCCTGCCAGAGTATGCCAAGACTCATAAGGAGCTGAAGCTGGCTCTTGACACATGGGGCTACTTCAGCCCGAAGCCGATTCTGAAAGAATTAGAATACGAGAAGAAGAACGGGAAGAATCTCACCTCCAAATTCCTTAAGAAGGGAAGGTGGGGTATGGAGTTAGGGGGCGAGTGATTCTCAACAAAGTCCTATTGCGCTACTGACTGGGCTCTTAGTTTCTTAATCTGGTCCTCCTTCCACTCCAATTGCGTCTTTAGACTGCATATGTCGTCGAAGTTCTCAACTGCTCCAGCCATTACGTCGTATCTTAACACGTTGTTTTCCTTCTGAAGCTTTTTACAGTTTTCACATTCCATCTTTCCACCTCCTTATCTACACCTTCCCCACGGCGTTTTTTGCGACGACCATGGGATGGTACACAAATCGGTTGTAGTCGAACTTGCCCCTGAAACATAGGTCGTTTATCTCGATCTTTATGTCCTTTCTCTTGTCCACATCCGTCTCATTGACCATAGCCACGAACAAAGTCCTAGCCTCACCAAGGAGTTTTTGGTTTATGTTGTCCATATCCGGAGTATCCTAAATTAGCGGCTTCACCCCAAAACAATTGCACTCAACGGGATCGCCAAGAAGAATCTGATTTCGGGCTTTTACAACCTTGCGGTATATCTAGAAGCTGGATGCATATAAACCCGTTGCTCTCTAATCCTTCAGCCCGGTCCTCCCCCCGCTGCTATCCTGCCTATGCCCGAGTTTCGCCCCCGTTATGAGGCACACCTTCTCCCGCATTTCCGTAAGTAGTTTGACAGAGTCGTTATCAAAACCGGGGTTTTAAAGGAACTTTTCCTCTGTTGCGGTGTAACCATCTAGGCGGATTTTTCTTTTTTGGGGGATTAAAACTCGGCAGCCACTATTGCCAATACTCTTTCGGCGTGATCATCTTAATGTACTTTATATCCGCGTCGGTCAGGTCAGAGGCGCTGCCGTCGGTTATCTTATGCCCGCGCTTCTTGTAGTCGGCGTACATCAGCTCCTGGATCTCCATTATCTTCTCCGGGTCGAAGCCCTCCCCCTCCAGGGTCTTGGTGTCGACGCCCACCTGCTCTATCTTCCCCGCGTCCATGTTCTTCAAAACATCCAGTTTTTTGTATCCGATCCTCCTGTAGTCGGCCATCTCTAGTCTAACGGTAGAGGGGCTAAAAAGGCTTTTATGCTCTTCGCGATAATCCTAACATGCCCGGAACGAGGAAAAAAGGCATCGTCAGGCTGATCCCCTGGATCCACAGCGTAGAGTCCACCTACCACGCGCATGTAGTCGAGTTCATCGACAAGCTGCCCAAGAACTCCGTCCTCGGGCTGGAGATGACCCCGCAGGGGCTTAATAACCTGCATCAGCTTCTCGATGACTTTGAAAGGAGCTGGAAGAGGAACCCCGCTTTCCTGCCGGAGGCTTACGAGGGGCTTTATCTGATAGAGGTGCTGAACAGCTGCAGGAGGAGGAACATCAGGGTCGTCCCGATAGATACCACAACAGTGCACGCCATGACCGTAAAGCACCTGTCCGGGAAGGAGAGCCTTGAGGAGCGCAGAACGCCCGAGCGGCTGAGGAGTTTCGCAAAGGATGAGGATTTCAGGGAGAGGACATTCGCCGAGAAACTGAGGGATGCGGTGAGGGACCATCCTGGCAGGGAGGTGTTCGCCCTCATGGGCGGCTCTCATGTGCCCTTTGTCAGGAAGAACCTGGTCTCTATGGGCGTGAGCGCCAGGACAGACCTGCGGCCGTTCTCAGGGCCCGTAAAGGAGGAGATGCTCCAGCGGCAGCGCGCCGAGCCGAAGCTCAAGGAATATGCGAGGAAGGGGGACGTCAAGAGGTACGATCGACTGTGTGAAAGAATGCTTCCGCCCCCCCTTAGACGCGATACGCGCAAATACGTGGAGGCCCTTTTGCGCGGGATGGACCAAAGCAGCATGGCGGCCAGGATCGCAAAGTCGTTTATGGAGAAATCCTTCGAGGAGAGGGGGGCGTCCATAGACGCTGTGGCCGGGCGCCTGGCGCAGGACCTGAGGGGAAGGGGCGAGGCGCATGAAAAGAGGTGGGAGAAAAGGAAGAGCAGGAGAAGGGGGGTGTAGTGTAACTTTTTATCCGCCTTCAATCCATCCAGAGATGGCTAGTCAGGACCGTAGACATAGATGCCCCATGTATCCTCCTTTAGGCCGGCCCACACTATCCTGTCTCCAGAAATCGATGGGGGCGATGACAAGGACTTATACCCTCCGGATAACAGTACCTTCTCGTCACCAGCTAGGCAGCCCCCATTTTGGCCGTTCTTGCTCAGGTCGCACATATAGATGCCGTAGCTGCCCCGTGACAGTTCCTTGGCTGACAACTCGGACCTTAGGCTGCTAGCCTCCTCATTTAGGTCATAGGACCAGGCACCGAGAATCAGTAAGATGACAAGAAGGATCGCTATGATGATCCATGACAGTTTCCCCAGCCCGCGGCCCCCCGGGGTTTATCTCCTGATGCTCCGGATAGGGCAAGGTTTATGGCATCCGTCTGATAGCCGGCCTTCTCCATGGCGGCCTTTATGTCCTCCCCGGTGTGCCCCCTCGCCATCTGCTCTTGTGCCGTTCTTCTTAAGTCAGACGACTCGTGGGGGGAGGCCATATCGTCCTTCTAATTGAAGGGTAGATAAAAACCCTTGGCGATGTGCCCAGGCATTGTGATCCCCACAGTTTTTATAACCCGCCCCATTGGATTATCGAGGTTATGATGACAAACGTAAAATACAAAGAACCGGAGGGCTGGTCTGCCCGTGAATTGCGCGGGGGATTCGAGGACCTTGGAGAATCTGCCGGATTGAAGGAGGCCGTTATCGCATATGACTGTCCGTGGGATCCGAATACATTCATCCAGTTCCTCCCCGAACTCCCGATGGACAAGGGTTTCTCAACAGACTACATCTGGAAGGAAACGATCAGGATAGACAAAGAGCATCTTGAGCATTACAAAA
>JAFGQM010000055.1 GCA_016935655.1 Candidatus Altarchaeota archaeon
AGGCCTGGGGGTCGAACCTCTCCAGCTGGTCAAGGCGCTCCCCAATCCCGACGAAAAAAACAGGGGCCTCTGCCACCGCGCAGGCGGATATCGCGCCGCCGCCCTTGGCGGAGCCGTCCAGTTTCGTCAGTATGATGCCGTTGACCCCGCACTTCTCCTTAAACGCACGGGCCTGGACCTCTGCCTGCTGGCCGATGGTGGAGTCCAAAACAAGCAGGACGTAGTCCGGGTCGACGCTCTTTTCTAGTCGTCCAATCTCCTCCATCAGCTCCTTGTCCAGGGAATGCCTGCCCTCCGAGTCTATTATCACCAAATTCCGGTTCTTCTCCTTAAACTCGCTGATGCCGTGCTTGGCTATGTCGATCACGCTCCTCGCCTCCGGCTCGCCGTAGACCGGGACGTTGATCTCCTGACCCAACTGCTTCAACTGGTCGAATGCACCGGGCCTGAACTTGTCAGCGCATACGAGGCCGGGTTTGAAGCCCTTCTTCATGAAATGCTTGGCGATCTTGGCGACTGTGGTGGTTTTCCCAGAGCCCTGCGTGCCCACCAGGAGTATCTTGTTCTCCTTTTCAGGGTCCAGTTCTAGCTTGGCCTCCTCGCCGCCCATGAGGGCGGAGACCTCTTGGTACAAAACCTTGATTAGGTGGTCCTTCCTGGGTATGCCGGATGGCAGGCGCTCCGCCAGGGCCTTCAGCTCTATATTCTTGGATATCTCGAAGACCTGGTCGACCTTGACGTCTGCGGATATCAGCGTCTTCTGGAGCTCTTTGACGATCTCCTTGACCGTCTGCTTATCGACGACGCCGCTGCCCCTTATCCTCTCGAGCACGGCCTGTAGGCCGGAGGAAAGTTTGTCGAGGACCATAGGTTAGAATTAGAACTAAAGCTTATAAAAGGTATCCGGGTCGATGACTGGCCTACTTCGCCCTCTCTGGGGGTGCGACTCTGACTGTGGGCTTGACGATGACGATGTCGCCGACTTGCTCTACGTCCGAATATCCTATGCTGTTCTCCCTTAGTATCTCCTCGACCTTGCTCTTCGAGAGGAACCCACTCTTCAGAGGGGAGAGGGTCAGTCTCATGATCTCGCCCTTCTGCAGGTTGAGGATTATGTCCTCTACCTTGCCCAGGTGTTTGGCCTTAGCAGTATAGATTTCCGTCCCGTAGAGCTCGGAGATTTTCATGCTCATTTTGCCACCGAAATTTTTTTAACTGTTATTGTTTAAGAGGAAAGGTATAAAAATCTTTTGGTCTTTGAGGAGTTTGTTGTTAGGTAACCATTATGTTCGACGACAATTAATTGGACACCCAAGGACTGTTAAGGGGCTGAAGTTTTAGGCATGGTTGGTGGGGGTATGGTATTTTTTGGGTTTTTTGTCTCAAATTGATAAATGAGCTGTGGATTTGGCAGGCAAAAAAGTTTATCTGATAGGGACTGTGCACATCTCTGAGGCCAGCGGGAAGAAGGTCGAGGAGACGATACGCACCGTAATGCCGCCAGTGGTATGCTTAGAGCTGGATGCGCAAAGGTTCGGCGCCCTGCGCGAGTTGGATGCGGAGGGGGGCCACTTCCGATATTCACCAGACGTCTCGGAGCTGATGACCCTGCCTGGTCTGATGCGCTGGCTGCAGCAGAAGTTGGGCGAGGAGTTCGGGGTCTTCCCCGGCTCTGAGATGCTATCAGCATACAGGACCGCGCGGGCCTATAAGCTTCCGCTGGCGTTGATAGACCGGCCCGTCCAGTACACGATCGCGCGCATGTGGGGGTCGATGAAGTTCAGTGAGAAGATGAAGCTAGCGGGCTATCTTGGAGCGGCCACAGGGGCGTTTCTCCTTAAACCCGTGATGGGCGACAGGGCCTTCAGCTTCCTGTCGTTCATGGGCAAGAACAGGAAGCTAGACCTGCAGGCACTGGAGAGGGGAGAGGGTGTCGACGGGCTGCTTGCTGAGTTTAAGGAGGAGTTCCCCTCCATCTACAAGACATTGGTGGAGGAGAGGGATGTGGTGATGGTGAAGAATATCCTGGCGTTGCTCGGTAAGTTCGACGTTTTGGTCGTTGTTGTGGGCCTGGGGCATGTGGGCGGGATGAAAAAACTGCTGGGGGAAGGGGGCGTCAAGGTTGAGTTAGCTTGAGAGTTTAAGGGACTTTATCACGTACTGCTTTATCTTCTGCGGGTCCTCGCCCAGCTCTATGAACCTGCTCTGGCCCCTGCTGCCCTTGCCCGAGAATTGCATGGATACGAACCCCAGCATCTCCAAGTCATTCAGGTACTCCCTTATCCACCGCATGCTCCGCGGCTTCTCCTTGATCTGCCTGCACAGCTTTCGGTACTCCTCATAGACCTCACCTGACATGAACTGCGTCCTCTTCTCGCCGGTCAAATCCCGTTGTTCGTTCTCGGTCAAATTAGCTAGAGTCAGCAACAGGACCTGCTGGTGGTCGGGCAACGTGCTTAAACCCTCCAAGACCACGTCCTCTTCAACTCCCTTCTTGGCGGCCTCGACATCGTCGGTGGTCATCATCTTCGCTTCTCTGGCTTCTGCGATTTCCCCGGCCTTCCTTAAAAGCCTAAGCGCATATCGTGCGTCACCGCCTTCCTTTGAGGCGACTGCGGCGATGAGCCTGACGGCGGAATCGTCCACCACCCCTTCCTTAAACCCCTGTTTCACCCTCTCCTTCATGATTTTGATCAGCTGCTTCGCGTTGTATGGTGGGAAGACCAGCTCCTCCTCACACAGCGTGGATTTGCTCCTCGGGTCCAGGTCCCGCTTGAAGAAGAGGTTGTTTGAGATGCCAACGACGGCCAAGAACCCCTTCTTGATCTCGTCGTTTATGCGGGTCAGCGTATATAGCAAGGAGTCCAAGTCCTTGACCGCATCCACCTCGTCTAGGATGGTCACGACGCCAGCACCACCGTCGTTTATGAAACCGACCAAGGTCTCATACAACACACTCGGAGGCGCGCCGGATTCGTGGACCTTCACGCCTTTCGAAGTGAAATAGTTGGTCTCCTGCTCCCAAAGGTCCCTCAAAAGCTTGACGAGCACCCGGTACTTGCTATCGTGTACTTTGTTATTTATGTAGACGACGTGTAGCCCGATGCCCTTCTTCCTACAGACGTCCAAAAGCTCCCCGGACACGAAGCGCGTGACTATGGTCTTCCCAACCCCGGTTTTCCCATAGATGAATATGTTGGGCGGCTTCTCGTTCTTTAGGGCGGGGCTCATCAGCTTGACGACGCTCTTTATCTCGCTCTCCCTATAGGGCAATTTGGGCGGTATGTAGTGGGGGGAAAGGATGGACTTGTCCTTGAAGACCAGGTACTCTGCCACGAACTCTGAGAAGAGGTTTTCTTGCTCCATGTTAGAAGTAGGATGCAGTCGTTTTTATAGTTTTACAGGTAAAAGAAGGTGTATAGTTTGGGTGGGGTTCAATAAAAACTATTTTTCTTTTTTCTAAAAAATAAATCTGGGTAAAAAATGGGAGTCAAGTCGTGGCTTGGTTTTGAGGAAGAGGAAGAGGCAGTGGATTTAGAGGAGTATCTGGAGGGCATCGGCCTTCATGAAGGCGAGATGTTGGATGAGGACAAATACACATACGTTAAGAGCATCAACGCAAACTCACCAGAAGTCATATCAGATGCCGAGAGGGAGCTCAAGAAGGGGAATATCATAATCCTGGACACAGAGGCCTTGGCCCAGACCAACCGCCTCTCACTGAAGAAGCTGATAACTGACCTCAAAGCCTTGGAAAATGAGATAGATGGGGACATGGGCAGGATTTCGGAGACCAAGATACTCTTTGTGCCCAGCGGATTCAGGCTTCTTAAGAGGAAGTTCGAGTGAGTCCCGTTCTCAATGGAGTCGGCCAATCACAGATAGTATTAACCTGACCACAATTTTTATCCCTTCCTCGTTAAATTACCCTATGCCGGACAAAACAGAGGATAGGGATTTTGACGAGTTGATGGGTGATTTGGAGGATAATATCTTTGGTGCTGAAGAAGCCGAAGAGCCGCACAAGGAAGGCGAACCCGCACCGCCAGAGAAACACAAGACCCTCCCGACCCTGGTCGACCAGAAGACGGCGGGCGACGTTCTCAAGGACGTTCTTAAGGAGAAGAACCAGCGGAGGTATGATTTGATGGGGCTAGAGCTGGTCTTCCGGCCTTATTGGTTTTTCACCTACACCTGCGAGTTGATTATGAGGGGCCCGGACGGCAACATAGCCGACTCGGAGGAGATAGGGGGCAGGATAGCCATAGACGCCGAGACGGGCATGCTCGCCGACTACCTGCAGGACCTGCTGGAGCACGAACCGATCGAGGTCGTGGAGCTGGATGAGGAGTTGAGGCAGGTTGGCGAGGCGAAGGTGGTGGAACCAAAAATCAAAGAGAAGGAACTCGAGAAGTTCGTCCAGCAGAAGATCTCCGGCGTCCTGCGCGCAGACAAGGAGAACGTGTCTGTAGCGGGCTTCGAGCTGATGTGGTCCCCCGTCTACAGGTTCTGGCTGACAATCAAGAAGAAGACGCACAACGTCCAGATCGACGGATGCGGCGGCTACCCGGTGAACTACGACGATATCCCCCTTAAACCGAAGACGTGGTTTGACATAATAAGGGATGATATTGAAGCCCTTAAAGAGCCGAAGAAATGGGGCTCCTTCCTTAAGAGGAAGGCCGGTGCTGTTAGGAAAGGCGGCGGCGGGGCCGCAAAACACACGACTGGCTTGGCGGAGGGCATCGCCGGGCTGGGCTTGACTGCGTTCTTCCTCTATGGGCTTGGGGATGGCAAGCCAGAAATCACATTGGTTGCGTTGCTTTTGCTAGGGGCGTTCATCTGGTATCTCCTTAAAAAGGGCAAGAAACCTGAACAACCCCCACCGCCTCCACCACCTCAATGAATAGGGGAAGTGGCCCCCCTCTCTCACAATGATCTACGACACGAAGAAGATACAGCAGGAAGCCAAGAAGGATTTTTTCAAGACTTGGGAGAAAACAAAACTTCAGCTTCCGAAGGATGTTCCCGGGTTTAAGGAAAAACTACTTAAGCCCTCAATACCGGAACCACACCCCCTCCAGAACACAATCCAGAAGATACGCTCAACATTTTTGTCCCTCGGGTTTAAGGAGGTCGAGAACCCCCTCTTCGTCGAGGAGCAGGACGTCTACAAGCAATACGGGCCCGAGGCCCCGGCTATACTGGATAGGTGTTACTACCTAGCCGGGCTCCCGCGCCCCGACATCGGTTTAAGCGACTCCAAGATAGCCGCCATCAAGAAGGTCGTCCCAGGGTTCGGCAAGAACCAGGTCGGAACTATGAAGGACATCCTCCGCGACTACAAGCTGGGCAGGATAGAGGGCGACGATTTCGTCGAGACCATAGAGCAGGGGTTGGGCATAACGACCGAGCAATCCACCCAGATCCTAAGTTTGTTCGACGAGCTGAAGAAGCTCAAGGCAGACCCGACGACCACCACCCTCCGGAGCCACATGACAGCCGCGTGGTTCTCGACCGTCGCCGCGCTCCAAGACAAGATGGAGCGCCCCATCAAGCTCTTCTCGATGGGTCTCCGCTTCCGGAGGGAGCAGAAGGTCGACGCATCCCACCTGCGCGCTCACTACGGCGCATCCTGCGTGGTCATCGACGAGGACATGAACCTCGAGGCAGGCAAGGCCCTGGCGACCGCCATCCTAAAGCCCCTCGGGTTTAAGGAACTCGAGTTTAAGCAGAAGGAGGCGACCTCCACCTACTATGCCAACGAGTCGGAGTACGAGGTCTACGGCAAGCACGGCGCCGAGCTGCTGGAGATAGCCGACATAGGGATGTACTCGCCAATAGCACTTGCCAACTACGACATAAAATACCCGACATTCAACGCAGGCTTCGGCATCGAGCGCATACTCATGGTCAAGGAAGGGTTCACCGATGTCCGTGGGGTGATGTTCCCGCAGTTTTACACTACGACCGAACTCTCCGACGAGGAGATCGCACGTTCGATAGAGATCGACCTTAAACCGAAAACCGAGGACGGGAAGAAGCTCTCCGCGCGCATAGAGGAGGTCGCAGCCAAACACGCGAACGAGCCCTCACCATGCAGTTTCGAGGCCTACAAAGGAACTTTTTTGGGCAAGAAAATCGTCGTCAGTGTCTTGGAGAAGGAATCGAACACAAAGCTGCTCGGCCCCGCAACGCTAAACGAGATCTACGTCCACAACGGCGGCATCTACGGGTTGCCGAAGGAGGGGTTTAAGGACAAGGCGAAGGGGATACAGGAGAAGGGCATCAACACCAAAATCACCTACCTGCGCGCGATTTCAGACTACTTCGCCGCGCGCATAGAGGAAGCGATAAAGGCGGGCGAACCCTACAGTGGACAAATCAAAATGGCCAAGACCGCGCCGGACGTCAATATCAAGATCGGCGAGCATGCCGCCAGGTTCCTCCAGTCCAAACGAAAGGAGATAATGCTGAAGGGTCCGATCTTCACGGCGGTCGAGGCGAAACTCGTTTAGATTGTAGTACCTAACTCTTTTTGATGGTTGGCCTAATCTATCATATCTTTGAAGAAATGTAGTACCTAAAACTCTGGCCTAATCCTGCAGGTTTTAAGAGGAATGTGCTCTCTCTGCCCGCAACAGCTGTTCAAGGCTTAGCTTTTCATTTAAAAAAGCCTCGTAATTCCTTCCACCCCTAAAATTCCTACAAAGCATTTCAGCCTGCCCTTGTGAAATATGGCCGGAATTGACCAGGTGTTGGATTACGTTCCCATATTGCATGCGCATTCTCCTATCGCCCCTTCCCCTCATTGCTTGCAAAATTGCCGGTATTGTTTTTTTGGTAAAATATCCTAATTCCTCTCGAGATACCTGGGGTGTAACAGGTGCTTTTTCAGATAGCTTTGGTTTTGTGACCCCAAACCTTTTTTCTAATGTTTCAAGACCCTCCCCAAAAGGAACAAATTTTCCCCTTTTCCTTCCCGGTTTTTTCATTCCAATCGTCAAATCTCCTTAAACCCGCAAACCTACGCCACGCTCGCGTCCCCGGTCTTCGCTGTCGGGACCTTCCTGAAACTACTCAGCTGCTCCGCGGTCACGCTGGGCCTCATCTTCTCCAGGGCAGCGTCGAAGTGCTTCATCTGTACCTTGCCCTCCTTCTTCCTGCCCGTCACAATCTCCCTTATCGCCAGCAGCCCCGCCTTCCTCACAACCGCCTCGATATCGGCGCCGGAGTATCCCTCAGTCCGCTTGACCAGCTGGTCCACATCCACCCCCTCCACTTTCATACCCCTCATGTGCACCCCGAATATATCCTTGCGAGCAACTGCGTCCGGCATTGGCACATAAACCAGCTTCTCGAACCTGCCGGGCCTCAACAGCGCCGGGTCTATCAGATCCGGCCGGTTCGACGCTCCGATAAGAACGACATCCTTGAGCTCCGACACACCGTCTATCTCACTCAGCAGCTGCGCGACCACGCTCTCCTTGACCCCGCTACCGTCTGACATCCCCCTCGTCCCGGTCAACGACTCGATCTCATCGAAGAATATTATCGAGGGAGCCACCTGCCGCGCGCGCTTGAAGACCTTCCTCACACCCCTCTCGCTCTCGCCGACCCACTTGTTGAGCAGCTCGGGGCCTTTTACAGAGATGAAGTTTGCCTGGCTCTCGTTGGCGACCGCCTTAGCCAGCAGGGTCTTCCCGGTCCCGGGCGGTCCGAACAGCAAGATGCCCTTCGGCGTCGTGACCCCGACTTCTTTGAACAACTTGGCGTGTTTGAGCGGCCACTCGATGCTCTCTATCAACTCCTCCTTGACGCTCTTCAGCCCCCCGATGTCCTTCCAACTGACCCTCGGGATCTCGACCAACACCTCCCTCATAGCCGAGGGTTCTACCCTCTTCATGGCCTCCTGGAAATCCTGGTTCGTCACCTGGATGTTGTCTAATACCTCCTTGCTGATGTCGCCGTCCTTAACCTTCTTCAAATCCGGCATGACACGCCTCAGTGCCCGCATGGCGGCCTCCTTGGCCAGGGCTTCGACATCCGCCCCCGAGTAACCGTGGGTTATGTCCGCGAGCTTGTCGAGGTTGACATCCTTCGTCAGCGGCATGCCCCGCGTGTGTATCTGCAGGATCTCCTTCCTGCCCTTTCGCGCGGGTATTCCTATCTGCAGCTCCCTGTCGAATCTGCCGGGCCTGCGCAGGGCCGGATCCACGGCGTCGGGACGGTTGGTGGCTGCGATGACAACGACCTCGCCGCGAGCCTCCAGACCGTCCATCAGTGTCAACAATTGGGAGACCATCCTTTTTTCGACCTCACCGTGGACCTCTTCCCTAGCAGGTGCTATGGCGTCGATCTCGTCGATGAATATGATTGCAGGAGCATTCTCCTGGGCCTCTTTGAACACATTCCTTAAATTCTCCTCCGACTGCCCGTACCATTTTGAAACAACCTCGGGCCCAGCTATACTTATGAAGTGCGCTTCGGTCTCGTTGGCTACAGCCTTCGCCAGCAGGGTCTTACCGGTCCCGGGCGGGCCCTGCAACAGGATACCTTTGGGCGGGGAGACGCCCAGCTTCTTGAACACCTGCGGGTATCTCATCGGGACCTCTATCATCTCCCTTATAGTCTCTATCTCCTCCTCCAAACCACCGATATCCTCATAACTGATGTTCGGAACTCCAGCCTTCTCAGTCACGGGCTTGTTGGAGATCGAGAGGTTCGTTTCTTCAGATACGACGACCACGCCAGTGGGGCTGGTACCGGTCGCGACGAAGGTCAGCGGCGTGCCCATGACGTCGACCAGGACCCTATCGCCTTTCACCAGTGGCTTGTTCAACAGTCTTTCATGGACATATTCGACGAAGCCGGAGCCGTATTGTATCGGTTGTGTCGGCGACAGTACGACCTTCTTAGCGTATTTGGGTTCCACCGTTTCCACCGACACCTGGTCATCGATGCCCGCCCCAGTGTTCCCCCGAATCACGCCGTCCATCCTTATTATGTCTTTGCCCTCGTCCTCGGGCAGGCCCCTCCACACGATGCCTGCGGTTCCCTTCGGGCCCTTTATGGAGACGACGCTACCGCTCTGGACCCCCAACTCCTCCATCGCGTCCGACGTCAGCCTGACGATCCCCCTGCCGACATCGGTCTTCGGCGCTTCCTTGACAGTTAGTTCTATCTTGCCCATTTTACTTGATCTGTACCTTCTTGCCCCCCACCTTCTTTGCCTCCTTCTTCCGCTTCAGCCTGATTTCCAAGACACCGTTGTTGTAAGAGGCATCGATCTCCCCCTCCTTCACCTCGGCCGGTAGCTCGACGACCTTGTGGTACTTCCGCTTCTCGTTGTCCACCGAAACCTCCAGACTGGTCTCGCTCGCCTCCAGGTTTATGTCCTCCTTGCTGACCCCTGGCAACTCCACCATGACGATTATCTCCTTCTCGCCGTCCATGACGTCCACCAGCGGCTCCCTAGCGTCAGTAATCGCCGGCTTGCCGAACGGAGCCCCAGTAGGCTTCACATTCCCGAACTCCCTGATCTCCGGCTTGCCGTCAGGGCCAGTCTTCATCGAGAAGCCGTAGACGAAGGGCTTCCCCATAGTGAACTCACCCTTGCCGCTGAACATGTTCTTCATCAGCTCGTTCATGATTTCGTCTATGCGGTGGAAACCGCCGAAGAAATCGTCGATAGACTCGTCGAAGAACGGGTCTCTGTAACCCTTCGGTCGCCTAGGCTCGTCCTCCTCATCCCCCTCATCCTTCCTCTTTCGGAACATCTTTCATCACGTTTTTATATTCAATCGTTATAAATATGCAATAGTTTTTATTTTTGGAACAATAAACTATTAACTTTTAAACGTAGTCTATAAAAACCTTTCGTTGAAATGGAGGCCAAACAGAAGATATACCTGCAGGACATCAAGCCGCCCCTCAAGGCGGACGAAGACGATGACATGGAGTGGCTCTGCCGCTCCTTAAACCTCTTCACCAGGAAGGACGCGGACAAATCCGCCTACAAGGTCTTCAAGATACTGGTCAAATCCTCCATCGAGGGCGAGCCCAAGACCTCGACCGAGATAGCTGAGGAGCTTAAACTCGCGCGCGGCACGGTCTTGTTCCATATGAAGAAATTTTACAGCTCTGGTCTAGTCGCGCGCGCACCCGGAAGGCGCTATATACTCCGAGAGTCCTCACTCGAGGAAACAATAGAAGACATGATGCGCGACTCGGAAAGGATATTCGAGCGCATGAGAAAAATCGCATCAGAGATCGACAAAGAGTTCGGCTTCGAGAAGAGGTGGTGATTTTACTTCTATTTCTGGCTAAAGAATATCGTGAAAAGACTACTAATCGATAGGAAGGGCAAGCGCCAGCTGGTCGAGGAGGGCAAGGACCTCCACACGCACGGCGGGGTCATCAAACTCGAGGGTTTAAGGAAGGTCAGGTACTCAGGCCAGGTGGAGACCCACACAGGCAAACGGTTTTTCATACTTGAACCGTCAATCATAGACTTCATAGAAAAGATGGAGAAGCGCGCGCAGATTGTATACCCCAAGGATTCCGCGGTCATCATAGGCTTGACGGGTTTAAGCTCTGGTTCAAGAGTAGTCGAAGCTGGGACAGGAGTCGCAGGCCTCACACTCATGCTCGCCAACGCGGTCAAGCCAGAAGGAAAAATCTACTCCTACGAGATCAGACCGGAGCACCTGAAGGAAGCCCGCGCGCACCTGGAGGAAGCCGGTTTAAGCAAATTCGTAGGATTAAAAAACCAGGATATCTACGAAGGCATCGATGAAAAAGACTTGGACGCAGTCATACTCGATTTATCCGAACCCTGGAGGGTTACACTACACGCCGCGCGCGCATTGAAGTTCGGCGGCTACCTCATCTCTTATTCACCGTCGATTGAGCAGGTCAAGAAATTCGTCACCTCATTACCACAACACTTCCAGGACACAAATACAATCGAAATAATCCTCCGCGATTGGGAGATAAGCGAACAGCGCTGCAGGCCGAAGACGCGCATGATCGGCCACACAGGCTTCATCACGATCACACGAAAACTGCAAGAATGAAAAAGATCCTTCTCGACACGAACTTCTTCATGGTCCCCTTCCAGCTGGGGATAAACATATTCTCGGAGTTCGACCGAATAATGCAGGAGCCGTATCAGCTCATCACTCTTAAATCCATGAAGGACGAGCTGGAGAAGATCGCCAAGACAGGAAAAGGCAACGACCGATCAGCCGCCATCCTAGGCATCCAGCTCGCGCGCAACATAGAGGTCGCGGACAGCGACAAGAGGGGGGACGGGGCCATCCTAGACTACGCAAAGGCCCAGAGGTGCATGGTGGCGACCAACGACTCCGAGCTCCGCAAGGGTCTAAGGAAAATGAAGATCCAGACCATCTTCGTCAGGGGCAGGAGCAGGCTGGAGATCGATTAAGCTTTTTATTGTTTTACCCATAAACATCAAAATCCCTAGTATCTGATGAAATAGGTGTTACCATGGATTTGCTTTGGCTGGCCCCTTTGGGTTCCCTACTTGCTCTCGGGTTTGCAGGCTATCTAGCCTGGCGCATTCTGAGGGAGGACGAGGGTACGGAGGAGATGAAGAAGATCTCGAAAGCCGTCAGAATCGGGGCGAAAGCATATCTCGGCCGCCAGTACAAGACCCTTGCGATCTTCTTCGGGGCGCTATTCGTCATACTCCTGTTACTATCCCTCTTTGGGGTCGTGAACGGTTTCATCCCATACGCCTTCCTGACAGGCGGGTTCTTCTCCGCCCTGTCTGGGTACATAGGCATGAGCGTAGCCACCCGCGCCAACGCAAGAACCACCAATGCCGCCAAAAAGAGCCTCAACTCTGGCCTGCGCGTGGCTTTCTCCGCAGGCGCCGTCATGGGCCTTACAGTCGTGGGCCTCGGTCTGTTGGACCTGTCCATCTGGTACTACCTGTTAAACTACCTCCTGGCTGACGCAGCAAACAAGATAGGCATAATAACGACCACAATGCTGACCTTCGGCATGGGCGCTTCATCAGTCGCCCTCTTCGCGAGAGTGGGCGGCGGCATATACACAAAGGCCGCTGACGTGGGCGCTGACTTGGTCGGAAAGGTGGAGGCAGGCATCCCGGAGGACGACCCGCGGAACCCGGGCGTCATAGCGGACAACGTTGGCGACAACGTAGGCGACGTGGCAGGGATGGGTGCAGATCTGTATGAATCCTATGTAGGCTCGATAGTCGCCACCATGGCGCTGGGTACAGCAGCGTTCGGCACTGGCTCACTGGGCCTCCAGAGCATAACCATCCCGCTCGTCATGGCAACGATAGGTGTCGTCGCTTCGATATTCGGCACGTTCCTTGTGCGCTCGAAGGAGGACGCCAGCCAGGGCACATTGCTGTGGGCGCTGCGGAAGGGCATATTCACATCAGCCGCGATAATCGCAATCGCATCGTATTTCATCGTTGGCGCCACCTTGGGGCCGCAGTACATAGGGGTCTACTTCGCAGTACTGGCAGGGCTTCTCTCAGGCATAATCATAGGCCTTGCGACGGAGTTCTACACCTCGCAGAAATATGGGCCCACCAGGTACATCTCCTCACAGTCGCAGACCGGGCCGGCGACAGTGATAATAGCAGGCCTTGCGACAGGCATGAAGTCCACGCTCATACCGGTGGTAGCGGTTGCGGGGGCGATCGTGGCCGCGTTCTACCTTGCGGGCAACGGGCCTGAGGGTTTCAGCTCTGCCATGGGTTTATACGGGGTGGGCATCTCAGCGGTGGGTATGCTGGCCACATTGGGCATAACCCTTGCGACAGACGCATATGGCCCGGTGGCCGACAACGCAGGCGGGATTGCAGAGATGTCACACCAGAAGCCGGAGGTGCGCAAGAGGACCGATGCGCTCGACGCGCTCGGCAACACGACGGCAGCGACAGGCAAGGGCTTTGCGATAGGCTCGGCCGCCCTCACGGCGCTCGCGCTGATAGCGGCCTACAAGGAGCAGATAGGCGTCGTTGCCGCTGAAATGCAGAAGACAGTGACCCTCAACCTGGAACTGACTAACCCCCTTTTACTGGTCGGCCTTTTCCTGGGCGGGATGCTGCCCTTCTTGTTCTGCTCGATGACAATGCAGGCGGTCGGCCGAGCGGCCGGCGGCATAGTGCAAGAGGTCCGCAGGCAGTTTAAGGAGATAAAAGGATTGATGGAGGGCAAGGCAGACCCCGACTATGCGCAGTGCGTCGCAATAGCCACCAAGGCCGCACAGAAGGAGATGATAATGCCGGCCGTGATTGCAATAGCTTCGCCGCTGGTAGTAGGGGTGCTATTGGGGCCATCGGCGGTGGTGGGCCTCCTCGCAGGCGCGCTTGTGACGGGGTTCGTGCTGGCGGTCTTCATGGCGAACGCCGGCGGCGCATGGGACAACGCCAAGAAGCATATCGAGGAGGGCGCGCACGGCGGGAAGGGGAGCGAGGCACACAAAGCCGGCATCGTGGGCGACACGGTCGGCGACCCGTTCAAGGACACCTCCGGCCCGTCCTTGAACATCCTCATAAAGCTGATGTCCATGGTGTCGATAGTCTTTGTAGGGCTCATCATCCTGGTACACGGCGCCTAAACTATTTTTAAACCTACTCCTTCTAAATTAAACCGCTTCTTCTAGCTTAAACCAGACTATTCAAAATGTACTACAAAATCGAGTTGAGAGACTCCGTGAGGGTCCCGCCCAACATGTTTGGCAAGGACCAAATCAAGAGCATGAAGGAGATACTGGACAAGGAGTATGTCGGTCGCATAGACCAGGACTTGGGCATAGTAGTGGCGACGATAGACGTAAAGGATATAGGCGACAGCTATATAATACCAGGCGACGGGGGCGCGTACTACGACACGACCTTCACCATGCTAGTCTACAAGCCCAAGCTACAGGAGGTCGTCGAAGGCGAATTCAAGGAGATTGCCGAGTTCGGCGCGTTCGTATCCATCGGCCCGATAGACGGGTTGGTTCACGTCTCGCAGATCATGGAGGACTTCGTAAACTATAACGAGAAGGAGGGCCAGTTCAACGGCAAGGAGAGCAAGAGGGCCCTAAAGTTGGGCGATGTGGTGCGCGCGAGAGTAGTCACAATCAGCAAGAAGTCCACACTCCTCGACACCAAGATTGGCCTTACCATGAGGCAGCCCAGTCTCGGCTCCCTCGAGTGGCTGGAAAAAGAGGCCAAGGAAGCCACAAAAAAATCGAAGGAGAAGAAGGCCGAGAAGAAGGATAAAAAGGAGGCGAAGAAATAATGGATCTTGCATGCCCCAAATGTGGGAGGATCTACCAGGACATACAGAGGTGCCCCAGCTGCGGAGTCAGCCTCACCCGGGACTGGAGTGGCAAGGTGGCCATAATCAAGCCCGAGAAAAGCAGAATCGCCAAGCAGATGGACGTCAACACCAAGGGCATCTACGCCCTTAAGACATGATCCGCATCGACAAGAACCTCACCCTCCCTGAGTCCCTGAGAAGGGAGCTCAAAAGGCCGTTCGGCACGATATTCAAGGAAGTGGGGCTCTTGAGACATCTCCGCTCCCAACCCGGGAACAGAGTCCTAGTTTCGGTCGGCGACCAGATATCGTCGACACTGCTCTCCTCCGGGGTGACACCCAATGTGATAATATGGGACAAGAAGATAAAGAGGGCAAGGGCGCAGGAGGAGACAACCACCGTCTTGGAGTCCTTCTTGGGCAAACGGAAAAACATAAAGAACCCCGCCGGCATGATAAGTAAGGAAGCGTGGGAAGCGGTTACAGACAGTTTATCAGGGGAGCCAACCTCGATACTCGTCGACGGGGAGGAGGACCTACTGGCGATCCCAGCGGTTCTCAATTCCAGAGACGGCACCATGGTGGTCTACGGTTCACCGGACAGGGGAGCCATTTTAATAGATGTCAATCGAAAAATAAAGGCCGAATTACAAGGGCTTCTGGCAAGTTTCACAACCAAAGATGAAAATCGAGTTGACTGAGGACAGGAAGAACCCCCTCTTGGACCGAAGGGAGGTCAGATTTCGCGTCGAGTCAGACATAACGCCGCCTAGGGCAGTGATGAAATCCGAACTGGCTAAGTCCCTGAAGGCGAACGAGGAACTGCTTGTCCTGGACAATCTGAGGCAGATCAGCGGCGGCAAGGTCTCAGAGGGTTACACCAAGGTTTACGACAGTCCGGAAGCCCTCAAGAGAATCGAGCTGGGCTATAAGCTTTCCAGGGGGGCGAAAAAGAAGGCGGAAGCCCCCGAGGAACCCAAAGCGGCTGCGGGAGCAGAAGCCGCCCCCAAGGAATCAAAAACGCCGGAAGGACAACCTAAAACAGAACCAAAGGCCGAAAAGCCCCCCGGAAAGGATGGAGAGAGCAAGGCTGCCGATTTGGCCCCCAAGGGGCCAGAACCGGTAGACAAAAAGCAAAATGGCTGAAGAAGGAAAGAAAAAAAAGAGGGAGAAGACCCTGCAGAAGAAGTGGGAGAGGTATACGGTTGAGGCGGACTCACTCACCAGGAAGAACAAGCCATGCCCCAAATGCGGCAGCGGGGTTTTCCTGGCCGAACACTCCGACAGAAGGAGTTGCGGCCACTGCGGCTACATGGAGAAAAAATAGCTACTTTTTGAGCCTCAGTATGTTGGTCCTGCCATAACGCTCCTTCTCCAAGACGCCTTTTTTCTCCAGACCACTAACAATCTTGCTTATCTTGGCCTTGGAATAGCCGAGCCCACCGCGCAGGTCCTCCTGTTTTATCCTATCCGCACCCTCCATGGCTTTGACAATACGGTTCTCGTCTTCACCCAAGACCTCTTTGACCACCTCGATCCTTTCCAACCTTGGCCTTAGTAAGAACCAGTAGATAAAGAGTGAGAGCAACACACCCATCGCAAAGACCATCAGGTAGGGCAGGAGCAAAGAAAACCCGGAGCCATCCCCATCCAGACCGATCCCGAACTCGTACACGACGACAAAGTTTATGGCCTCGTTGGGCCTTAGTCCGCCATACTCCCATTCCAGCACTATCCTCCTCCCGTCCGTGAATATGCTTCGCGGTGGAGGCGATACGGATGGAATGCGCGGGTCGTTGGATGAAATCCCGCTGCCCATGGGCAACCCCAGCCTGACCGTGAAGTTGTTCGTCCCAAGAGAGGGGATATGCGCAAAGGCGAATAGGTACTTCCCCTCCAGTTTCTGGACGTAGCCCTCCATGAAGAAACCGAGACTGACCTCCAGGTTCCGCTGCCCACCAGTCATGATGGATATCACATACCCCTCCCCCTCCTCCACCTCAAATCCGAGCCCGCCGCCAACAGTAAGGTTCTTAGGCTCGAACGGCACCGGCAGCTTCAGTTTCGAGGATTCGAGATTAACTATCTTAAACTCTATGTTCTCCCTTAGGGCCCCACCCCGGGTTAGCTCTAAATCCATGTTATAATAAACTATCTCCTCTGCGCCCACCACACCCAAAAGTGCTATGGTGGAGAGCAAAATCAATATCGTTTTCCTCATATCTCGTATACCCTTTGAATCGCGATTATCGTCTCATTGGAGGTTTCCTCAGCAAGTGCCTCAGCCTTCATGTCAGCAGTGGGCGCCCCGCCATAGTCCTCCGTCGGCCGGGGTTCATAGCCCCTCGCTACCAGTCCCTCCGTCTCGTCTTCTGCAACCTGAAATCCACCATACTCCTGGCTCGCTATCTCCACCCCGGAAAAATCCGGTGGGGTTTCATCGGCCTCCCTGACGTCCATGGTTACAACTAAAACCAACAGAACCAAAAGGGACGCAACCAAAATACCCAGAACCCACAAATCCATCTCCATAAATTGACTAAAACAAAAAGAAAAACAATTGTATCCAACGTTGGATACAATTGACCAATCATACTTATTTTAGATAATAATACCCCCCGGACCCCTTCTGCTGCCTGTCTTTCTGCGAATCGGGTTTGTTGGCCCTGGGCCTCCCAGTCTCCTCGTCCCTTCTGAAGGTTATGCCCATCCCCTTCAGGAACGAGTTCATGCCGTCCTTCAAGCCAACGGGGGGCTCCCCCACACCCTGCACACCCGGCTCGCCACGGAACACCATTATCACATCCGATATATAGTCGATGAAGTTTATGTCATGGTCCACGACCACAGCGCTTTTCTTGCTGTTCTCCATGAGCCTCCTTATAGCCTTGGCTGCTATCAGCCTTTGCTCGACATCGAGATACGCCGACGGTTCGTCTAGCAGATAGACATCAGCATCCCTAGATATGCATTCCGCTATCGCAGCCCTCTGCAGCTCCCCGCCGCTCAACTCCCTCAAATTGCGGTCGAGGATTCCATCCAACTCAAGGGGCTCCAGGACCTCCTGTTTGTAAATCGACTTGTACACATCCTTTGTAACCTTCTGGAGGACCTCGCGGACGGTCTTGTCCACGGGTTTCAGGTACTGGGGCTTGTAGGACACCTTCAAACCCAGATCGGCCTCTTGGCCGTCATTATCCAAGTCGCCTGCCAGTATCTTCATCATCGTCGTCTTCCCGGTCGCGTTTGGACCAAGCGCACCGACGATCGAACCGCTGTAGAGCTTCCCTGCCTCCACCACCATCTCGAAGTCAGGGAAGGCCTTTTTGATCTTCGGGTATTCGCAAAGAAGGTCCGTGCTCTTAAAGCCCGTAGTGCGGGGCCTGTCAAACCTTATGGCACCAGGCCGGATCCTGACATTCTCACTCCTAAGCTGCCCCCCGAGGTACTCGTTTATACCGACGCGCGTGTTCTTCAGATGGGACAATACGCCAAAAGCGGCCTTTTGACCATATATTACCTGGACGTAATCCGAAAGGTAGTCCAGTATTATCAGATCGTGCTCAACGACGACCACGGACTTATCCCTGTCATGTGCTAGCTCCCTTATCATCTTCGCCACCTTCAACCTCTGGGATATGTCGAGATACGAAGTCGGCTCGTCGAAGAAATAGACATCGACATCCCTTAAAAGCGCAATCAGTATCGCGAGTCTCTGCAGCTCCCCGCCGCTTAGAGTCTTAACGTCCTTGTCTAAAGCGCCCTCCATATCCAAGCCGCGGACAAGCCCTATGCCTTCTTCAGAATTCCATCCAACGTTGGATGGAATCGACTCTAAGACCATTTTCACACTACCCTTTTTAATACCTCCGATTCCATCCACATACTGAGGTTTGTAGACTGCTGTCAAATCCCCGCTGGCAAGCCCACCAAGGTAGTTCTGCACCTCGTTGCCCCGATAGTTCTCTATTACATCCTCCCAGTCCAAATCTGTCTTTAAGTCCCCTAGGTTTGGTTTAATCCGGCCGCTCAGGATCTTGATGGCGGTGCTCTTCCCTATGCCATTAACGCCGATGACGCCCACGACACTGCCCTGCTTGGGGATGGGCAGGCCGTAGAGCCGGAACCCGTTCTTGCCATACTGGTGCGTCAAAACGCCCGCCTCCTCCGGGGTGTTGGTGATTATTATCGCGCCGAACGGGCACTTGTTCACACAGATGCCGCAGCCCACGCACAGATCCTCTTGTATCACGGGCCTGCCGCTGGTCTCATCGACGACTATCGTCTCGTCTCCGCTTCTCACCCTGGGGCAGACCCTCTGGCACAAGAAGCCGCAGACCTTCGGTTTGCACTTGCCCCTGTCGATCACAGCAATCCTCATGCCTAGATTTTTCGTTATTTATATATAAACATGCTAAAATCAGGAGATTGATTGGACAATGTACAAGGCACTTCTATTCGACATGGACGGGACCCTTGTTGACACCTTCGACTTGATATACTCGTCATTCAACAAGGCTCTTGAGGAGAATGGCAAGAGGACCCTGACAAAGAGTGAGTTCAAGGAAAGGCTTTTCGGCAAGCCAGTCGACTCGACCCTGCCCGGGCTACTCGACGTGGATTCTAAAGAAGAGGCCAAGAGGATACTAAAGAGCTTTGAGATATACTGGCTACGCGACCTCAAGAAGGTTAAGGTTTTTAAGAACGTGTTTATAACTTTACAGCGTCTTAAAGGCATGGGGCTTAAGTTGGGGGTTGTTAGCACATCCCCTAGGGATGTGATAGAAGAGACCCTACGGGAGACGTCGGTTTATCCCTTCTTCGACGTCATAATCGGGGAGGAGGACGTGAAAATGAAGAAGCCACACAAGGAACCTGTGGCAAGCGCGCTAAAGCTCCTTCGGGTAAGACCCTGCGATGCCGCTTTTGTCGGTGACACAATCTACGACATGCAGGCTGCAAAAAGCGCCGGCTGCGAGGCGATACTCGTGCTGAACGGCCACAACAAGGACGTCTTGAAATCCTTCAAGCCGGACAGGGTGATCGGCAGCATAGAAGAACTCTTATAACATGGCACGCGTGAAGGCCAAGAAGAGGAGGGAAGAAGAAGTCGTCGAAGAAGAGGCAGAAGAGAAGCCAGAGAGGGGAAAGGAAGAGTCAGGCGAAGAGGGGTTCTCGCTCGCGGAAAGGTTCCCAAACGTACAGGACAAGATCCTCCCAATCACCATAGTCGTCGCTGTGATACTCTTCCTGGTCCTGAGGCTGATGATACCCATGGGTCTGCTGACACTACTGTTCAACTTGATTATAGGGGCTTCAGTCCTGTTCCTGTTCCTATTGACTTTCAGAGACATAGCAGACTTCAAGAAGAACAGGATGAACCTGGTCCCCGTGGTAACCGGACTGTTGCTTTTGTTGGTGGCCTTCCATTCGGGTTTGTCCTCGGACCCCCTGTTGATAACCATGCTGTCCGCGTACTTCGTTCTGTCCGTGATGTTCGCCAGCCGCATGATGAAGCTGCAGCTGGCAATAATAATAGCGCTGTTTGCCACCGGCTTCCTATACAGGGTCTACCCCGCTTTCCCCGATGCGAATCCCCACGGGTTCTTTTTGTCCATGGACGACCCCTACTACCACTACAAACAGACCGAGAGGATCTACAGGACTGGCGACAATCCCGACATAGACTTCCTCATATACCCGCCGGAGGGGAGGGGGGCCCCCAAGAAGTTCCCATATTACTATAACGCTTATCTGGCACATCTTACTGGACTCTCACTACATGACGTAATCATGCTCTACCCGGTCATAATCTCCGCCCTCGGGGCGGTTTTCGCATTCCTGTTCATGAAGGAGCTGTCCAACGACTGGAAGGTCGGGGTATTGGCGGGCTTCTTCTTCGCGACGATGCCGATGCTGCTCACCAAATCCGTTGCCGGCGGCATCGAAGAGGACATCATGGGGATGGTGATGGGCCTTTTCTCACTCTACCTCCTCGCGAAGGCTATAAAGAGCGAGGGCAGGAGGAATACCCTATTTTCCATACTCTGCGGGGTCTCGTTCTTAATCACTATCCTAAGCTGGAAGGGGTCAAACTTCCTTTTTGCAGTCCCCTTCATGGGTCTGGCCGTATATCTGTACTTCGGCTCCCTCCTTGATTACGATAACTGGAAAGTCACGAGATTGGTTTTCATCTCAGGCTTAATTGCGGTGGCTGGTAAGTTCACCATCCTCGATAAACTGCGGAGTATTGAAATGGCATATATTGCGCCGTTCGCCATGGCAGTGCTGGTCGGTTTGTGGGCGGAGTCAGTAAGGACGAGGGTTAAGGACAAAAAAGATGCCCTATATATACTGCACCTTATAGTTGGTTTCTTTGCTCTTGTCGCCATCACCTATGCTCTGCTCATAGACCCTAATGTAGGGGCCCTATTAGTGGGCATAGTGACCCTACTAGGTGTCATAACAATGACCAACCTAATGGTAATCCTACCCAAGCGCATACCCTTAGCAATCGCCTCATTGGCCCTCATTATCCTTGCCTTTGTGTTATCCTTTACCATAGATATGCTAACCACTACCGGAATCTTGATGATTGTTTTGGCCCTTATTAACCTAGTTGCATTTTTATTAAGCTTTGTAGCCCACCACTCTAAGGGCAAACTATCCTTACAAAGCTTTAAATCAAAACCGGAAGATAGCATA
The DNA here is from genome assembly GCA_016935655.1 of Candidatus Altarchaeota archaeon. The sequence continues at coordinate 21,023 of JAFGQM010000055.1, forward strand.
AGGGACGTCCTCCCATTAATTTCATCCCTACTGCTGTTGGTTTTTATAGCATCCAGCCTCGATATAGGAATAGAAAAGATAGCGGGCACGCCAACGGCCGCATTCGAGGAGTTCGCAGGAAAGTCAGCTGGTAACTATCTTGTAGACAAAACTATACAGGAACAGGCAGCCCTAGCAGGAGGGGATTTGTGGGGGAAGATAGAAAGGGTATTCCCGAGATACAATATCGGTATGATATTCTCAATTGTAGCGTCCATCCTTACAATAATCCCATTGGCCTACTACCTGCTATTCAAGAAAAAAGACCAATTTTTTGTAGGATTGAGATCATATATAATAGCCCTCTTTTTCTTCTTGACAACAATGACCTTCGTCTGGGTTGAGGCCAGATTGGGGTTCTCCCAGTCGCTCGGCTTCATCTTACTGGGCTCGATGATCGGAATACTTCTCCCCAATAGTAGGAAAGAGCTCATAAGCTGGAAGTTCATAGCGCTGTTGGTCATACCAATCCTGCTCCTCTTCTTCACACTATACCCAGAAAGGATTCCCGGCATGGGCGAGGTGGACACATGGTCGGCCACCAAGATGGGCTCGTCGGTATACCCCGACTGGGTCGAGGGGATAGAGTGGCTGGGCGAGAACGTCCCCAAGGGTCCCTCGGACGATCCGCTCAAAGGGGATTATGTCCTGACCTGGTGGGACTACGGCCATGCCATAACGGCCCTGGCCCGGACGCCAGTCATCGCGGACCCACTCCAGGCCGGTGAAAATTATATAATGCGAATAGCCCACTTCTTCTACAACACCTCTAGCGAGGAGGAGGCCATGGAATGGCTGATGGACCAACCTTGGAATAGGGATGCTGAGGGCAATGGAAAGAAGGTGAGGTACATAATACTGGACAAGACGCTCATCGATAAGGCATCGGCCCTGGCGTTCCTCGGCACCAACTACTACGAGTACCCAAACGGGGAAAAGCCGGTGAACGGCACGTGTTCTGTGGGTGTGCCCTGCGTGAATAAGGAGATAGGGGTTGAGGCAATACTAGACAAGGATGGGAAGTACCACTGCGAACAGGGTGTGCTCTGCCTAAATCCAAATTTTGCTACAGATAAGCAGATGTGTTGTGACCCGGATGCATGTTGCAACAAGTCCCTCAGTTGGGAGGATGTGGGGGACAAGGGCGGCCAACCAGTACGTGTAAGGTCCCCAAGTGAACCAGTCTACGGTCAGTACCAGCTGAACACAGACCCGAACACCGCGATATGCAAGTCCTATTACAAAACATCCATAAAAACCTCGCCCCCCATCGTGGAGTCTGGCGAGACAAGGACCGTGGTCAGGAGCTTCCTGTACACGGGGTTCAGCGGCCTGCCATATGGCGATGGTGTAAGTTATCACGCCTTCGTGGTGTTGGATTTCGCCGACGGTGAGCAGAGCATAAGGCTGTTGGGGCAGAATTGTGTGGAAGGGGATTACCAAGAGATAATGCAGAACTACGATGATTCTCTAATACGCATGGAGTTCGGAGTGAGGCTGAGCGACGAGATAGTCGCCCCCCAGATATTCATCCACATACCGGAGAAGTGGCAGCACAACATGTTCACGGAGCTCTACCTCAAGAACGCCGCGGATCTGAAATACTTCGAGCTGATATACAACGACGAGACGAAGGAATTCTATCCTTTCATAAAGATATACAAGATCACTTACCCGGATGAGTTGGAGGCGGAACCAGCAACTACCGGCGTAAAGGCGGGGGACGCCGTTAAGGTTGAATACACCGGGAGGTTCGAAGACGGCGAGGTGTTCGACAGTTCTGAAGGCAGGGAACCTCTTGAGTTCACGGCCGGGGTAGGCCAGATGATAGAAGGGTTCGACGAGGCGGTCATCGGGATGGCGCTGGGGGAAGAGAAGACAGTCACGATACCGCCCGAGAAGGCTTATGGACTTGCCAACGAGAGCGACAATCCCTTGGCGGGGGAGACCCTGGTGTTTGACATAAAGGTCGTTGGGATAAACGAGCAGGAGCTGGGCGAAGAGACTGGGGAGACGCCGGAAGAGAGCAGTGAACCAGGGGAAGAACTAGAGGAAGAGCCGGAGGAGAACCTGGCAGTCAACTACGACGTTTACGACCCCACCCTGATTGACGTTTATGGGATCACACAAATCCCCACGCTGGTCTGGGACTGCGTAGCCAAAAAATCCGGTCAGCTTTCATCAGGGGAGGTCAAGACCATATCCTGCCTCCTTAATAAGGCAGAACCGGAGGAGGTCTGCGGTTCCGAAGGAATCTCCATCATAGACGGGAAGTTAAGCGCCTCCAGCGACCAGAAGGATCTACTGGACTCCCTGGATAGGACCGGTCAAGACTCATGTAAGACCGACGGTGTTTTGTCCCTATACGCTTTCCATGGACCGGACTGCCCCGATTGCGAAGCCCAGAGGGAAGCCCTCTATGAAGTCAGCGGGGACTTTGGTGAGTCGCTCAACATCACCTTCTACTGCTCAGGCGATTCGGTTCGCTGCTCAAAAGAGTCAAGGATAACCATCTAATCAAAATGCTCCTTTTTCTCTCGGTAGTAGTCGTAGCATTTCTCGGGACTCTGGTCTCGGTTCCGGTGCTAATCAGGAAATTCAAAGACGCCAAGATAGTGGGCCCAGACGTCCACAAGCCCTACAAACCGCTTCTGCCGGAGATGGGGGGCTTGGGGATAGTAGCAGGCTTCGTGGCCGGCGTGCTGTTTGCAGTAGCCCTTGCAACCCTGACAAAGAGCGGTTCCGCCCAAGGGCCAGCAATGGAATCGGATTTGGCAAGCATATTCGCTGCGGTCATGGCGATACTCATCATCGCGATTATCGGGATGTTCGACGATCTGGTCCGGATGAGGCAGAGCGTCAAGGCCCTTTTGCCCATCTTCGCTTCGATGCCCCTCGTAGCTATAGCCGCCGGTTCCCCCTACATGACCCTACCCTTCGTCGGCAGTGTGTACCTCCCATTAATATACCCACTGATCCTGATACCGTTGGGCTTCACCGTGGCCTCAAACGTCACAAACATGCTCGCTGGCTTCAATGGTCTTGAGGCCGGCATGGGTTTGGTTGCATGCTCCGCTTTGGCGGTAGTGGCTTGGAGGGCCGGAAGCCTGGATGCCTTGATACTCATGCTTGCCATGGTCGGCGCCCTGGCTGCCTTTTTGGTGTTCAACTGGTACCCGGCCAAGATATTCCCAGGCGATGCAGGGACCTTGAGCATCGGGGCGGCTATAGCGGCCGCTGCAATAATAGGCAACTTCGAGATGGCAGGGGTCGTGGTCCTGATGTCCTACTTCGCCGACTTCATAATAAAGGCCAGGAACAGGTTCCCGAAGGAAGTCGAGCTGACAAGACTGAGGGGCGACCACCTCACCTGCGAGCGGGTGGTGGGCCTCCCCGGCCTTATAATGAACTCAATAAATGGCATAAGTGAGAAGAAGCTAGTCTTGACGCTGATTCTGATAGAACTAGTATTTGGAACAATCGCTGTTTTAATATGAAGGTACTCGTGACTGGTGGGGCCGGGTTCATAGGCTCCAACCTGGTTGAGGGACTTTGCAGGGGGAACGAGGTTACGGTCCTGGACGACCTGTCGACCGCCAATAAGCAAAGCAGGTCGTTTGTGGAGGGCTTGGGCATAGAGTTTGTCAGAGGGAGCGTAACCGACGCTGACCTACTAAAAAGAACCCTAGGAGGGATAGACTGCGTCTTCCACCAAGCAGCCATACCGAGCGTCCCGAGGAGCATAAAGGATCCCCTGGCCGTCAACAGGGCGAACGTCGGGGGGACGCTGACCCTCTTGGACTCTGCCGTAAAAACAGGCGTCAAAAAAATAGTCTACGCTTCATCCTCTTCGGTCTACGGCGACGCCCCCGCCCTGCCCAAGAGAGAGGACATGCAGCCGGATCCGAAGAGCCCTTATGCAGTCTCCAAACTCATAGGGGAACACTACATGAGGGTCTTCAATGAGATATACGGCCTTAAGACGATTTCGCTCCGCTACTTCAATGTCTATGGGCCAAGGCAAGACCCCGGGTCGGAGTATGCGGCGGTCATCCCCCGATTCATCGATGCGGCGCTCGAGGGCAAGCCACTGACGATTTACGGGGACGGGAAGCAGACCAGGGACTTCACCTATGTGGCGGATGTCGTCGAGGCGAACAAAAAAGCGATGGCCAATAACAAGACCGGCGTCTATAATATAGCCGGTGGCAAGCAGATAAGCATAAACGAACTAGCCGAAAGGATAATCGAGATTACCGGCTCTAAATCGAAGACCACACACCAAAGACCCAGACCCGGGGACGTTAAGCGCTCGTTGGCTGACGTATCGAAGGCCAAGAAGGAGCTGGGTTTTGAGCCGAAGGTACACCTGCGCGAGGGTCTTGGGAGAAGCATCGAGTGGATTAAAGAGGCAAGATGATGGACGAGACCAGATTCTCAGTCGTGATCCCAGCCCACAACGAGCAGGACAATATCGCACCACTCCTGGAGGATTTGCTGAAGCTCAGAAAGAAGATAGAAAACCCCTTCGAGATAGTCGTAGTCAACGATAACAGCTCAGACAAGACGGGGGGGATCGCAGAGGAATACTCAAAGAAATATAAGAACATCAAGGTGGTGCACAGGAGCAAGGGCAACAATGGCATGGGTTTCGCGTTGGTCGACGGCACAAAGAAGGCGACCCATGATATAACCCTCTGGGTCATGGGCGACAGATCCGATAGCTTAGAGACCATACCCAAGATTGTGGGGAGGATTGGTGAGGGCTACAATCTCGTTACGGGTTCCCGCTACATAACCGGCGGTTCTAGGGGGGACTTGGACCTGTTCAAGAGTTTTTTGAGCATGGGTTACTCCCTGCTGGCGAGAGCGGTATTTGGCGTCCCAACCCACGACATAACGAACGCCTTCAGGGGATTCAGGAGGGAGGTTTTCGATTCAGTGAGACTGGAAAGCGGCGATTTTGCTATTTCCCCAGAGTTCGCCATAAAAGCACACATCAAGGGGTACAAACTAGGTGAGGTGCCGACTGGCTATTCGAACAGAAGGGCCGGCCAGGCCAAGTTCGACCTGCTCAGGATGGGGATAAGGTATTTTCAATTGTTCAAGTACAAATTTACCGGTGATTAAAAATATGAAAATCTGCATTGTGGGTCTGGGCTACGTAGGGCTGCCGACTGCTTTAGCTTTTGCAGAGGCAGGTTACGACGTAGTCGGCGTCGATGTAAAGAAGGCCAGCGTCGATAAATTAAGTAATGGGGAGTCCACAATCCCGGAGATAATTGAAGATGAAAGAATCAAAAATCTATTAAAAAAATCAAAAATCCGCTTCACCACTGATACGAAATCCGCGGTAGGTGCCTCCGACGCAGTACTCATCACCGTGCCGACCCCGGTCGACGAGTCCAAACTCCCGGATTTAAGGTTCGTGGAATCTGCAGCTGAGGACGTGGCCGAAGGTTTAGGCAAAGGCAAGTTGGTGGTCTTGGAGAGTACGGTCTATCCCGGCGTGACCGAAGAGATCGTCCAGCCGATATTAGAGAAGAAAACCGGGCTGAAGGCCGGGAAGGATTTCGGCCTGGCCTACTGCCCCGAGCGATACAACCCAGGCGACAAAGAGCACACGATAGAGAGCATCCGGAGGGTGGTCGGCGCAATAGACAAGAACTGGCTGGAAATAGCCGCTGGCATGTATTCGAAGATCACGAAGAAGGGCGTGATGAAGGTCAGCAGCATAAAGACCGCCGAAGCGGCGAAAGTCATAGAGAATATACAAAGGGATTTGAACATCGGCCTTATGAACGAGCTGGCCTTGATCTTCGACAAGATGAACATAGACACGAGGGAGGTTATAGGAGCGGCGGCCACAAAGTGGAACTTCCACATTTATTACCCTGGTCCTGGCGTCGGGGGCCATTGTCTCAGTGTGGATCCCTATTACCTAGTTTATAAGGCAAGGCAGCTTGGTTTCTCACCCAAGATAATCACAGCGGGCAGGGAGATAAACGATTACATGGCCCGCCACGTGGTTGAACTAGTGAGCCGGGCATTGAATGAAAAGGAAAGAAATTTCAAAAACTCGAAAATAGCCATTCTGGGGGCGTCATACAAGGGCAATGTTGGCGATGCAAGAGAGACCCCAGCCAAGAGGATCGCCGAGGAGCTGAAAGAAAAGAGCGCCAGGGTTTTTGTTTACGATTCATTAGTCGAGAAAGACGAGATGAAAAGATGGGGCGTTGAAGTAACGGATTATAGCACCTCTGTTCTAGATGCAGACTGCGTCATCATCCATTCCGACCACGACGAGTTTAAGGACCTGGATCTAGGGAAATTATCAAGATCCATGAGAACCAAGATAATTATAGATACCCGTGCACTCATAGACCAAAAAAAGGCACATGAGTTGGGTTTTTTACTTAAACGAATCTAATAAACCCATGGAGATCCTCCTTGTTTCTACCGACTTCCCGTACGTCGCCGATACCGGGACCATGACACAGGGCGGCGGCGGTGCATGCGTGGCCCAGCTGGCGGAAGCCCTGAGCGAGAGGGGGATCGACATCACCGTTGTTACCAGCCAGGAGCCCGGGATGAAGAAGGAGCTGTTCGCCTTCCCCATCCACCGCACAAAGTTTTACAACTTGGGTTTTAGGGAGAGCAAGATAACACATTCGATACCCGCCACCATGGAGGTCCTGAGATTGACCAAGAAGCAGGGATTCGACATAATCCACACCCACAACCCCACTGCTGGGATTACTGGCTGCATTGCCAAGAGGTTAAGCCAGATCCCCCACTTAATGACTCTCCACGGCCCGTGGGCGGGGGTCAGGCAGAACCCCCTTGTGCGCGCGACAGCCAGGTTGATTGAAGGTAAGACGGTCAGATGCTCTGACATGGTGACCTGCGATTCATCAGCGCTCAGGGATGAGACACTTTTACACTACAAACAGCCCGAGAACAAAGTCGTCGCGATACCGAACGCCGTCGATACGAGATTCTTCGATCCAAAGAAGGCTTCAAAGAGGAAGGCCAGGGAAGAGCTGGGTTTAAGCATGGAAAAGAAATTAATTTTCTATACCGGGAGATTCGTTGGGGAGAAGGGGCTGCCCTACCTCCTAGACGCGTTTAAGGAGGTCTCACATATAGAGGATCTAGACCTTCTGCTTCTGGGCGGGGGCTTCGACGAGCACCTGATCCAAGGATGGCTCGCTGGGAATCCTGGGTTAAGCAGCAGGATACACGTCATACCCTACCTCCCCTATGGAAAGATGCCCTATGCCTACCTGGCCTGCGACATATTCGTCCTACCCACCCTAGCCGAGGGCATGAGCCGCTCTATCCTAGAGGCCATGGCATGCGAGAAACCCGTCGTCGCCACTAGGATAGGAGGCAATACCGAGTTATTGAGCGGTGACAGAGGGATCTTAGTGAGGCCAAAGAGCCCCGAGGACATAGCAAAGGCCATAGAAAGGCTGCGGAATGAAAAGCTTGCCAAGAAGCTGGGCATCCGAAGCAGGCAGTTCGTGCAGAAGAACAACACCATCAAAAAGAGGGTCGATTCCTTCATCGAGGTCTATGAGGATATGCTAAGATGAAAATACTAATCGTCATATACATGTTCCCTCCGGTGACGGGCGGGGGGGAGCAGGGCGCCTTCGAGCTGGCCAGGACCCTGGTCAAGATGGGGCACGAGGTGCATGTGGCCACCACCCACTTCAAGGGTTTAAGGAGATCCGAGGTCATGGACGGCGTAAGAGTGCACCGCATAATAGGGAACCCGTTCTTGGGGCCCCATACAAACCCTCAAAGGAGCAGTAAGCTGGCCTCATCCATGGCGCTGAAGTACTTCATGATAATGTCTATGCCCAGACTCCTTAAACTCATCAAAAGGGAGGAATTCGACGTAGTAAACGCCCATTTCATCCTCCCGGCCGGGCTGCCGGCGACAGACGCGGGGTTCTTCACGTCGACACCAGTCGTCACGACCCTGGTGGGCGGGGATTTGTACACCCCCGGCGAGCCTCCCTTCATGACGCTCTTCCGCAAGCTGGCCACGCCATTCTACAGGTTCGTGTTCAGCCACTCCACCCTGACTGCCATCAGCACAGACACGGCGAACAGAGCGCGGGGGTTCGGCTGTAAAAAGGAGATACACGTTACACCATATGGCATCGATCCAAAGAAGTTCTACAAGGCGGCCCCCGATAGGAGGTTGATGGAAAAGCTCGGCTTGGAGAAAAAGACGGTACTCATATCCGTCTGTAGGCTCTCCAAGAGAAAGGGGTTGGGATACCTCTTAGAGGCCCTGCCGAGGGTCATTGAAAAGGAGAGGGATTTGAGGCTTCTGATAGTCGGGGACGGTCCGGAGAAGGACAAACTCCAGCAGCTCACAAAGAGATTTGGGTTGCAGGAGAACGTCATTTTCGTCGGCAGCACGCCAAACGATGAGTTGATTAGGTACTACAACCTTGCCGATATCTTTGTTCTGCCATCATTGCATGAGGGTATGGGCATCGTCTTCTTGGAGGCAATGGCATGCGGCCTGCCCGTGGTAACTACGAAGACAGGGGGGATGACGGACTTTGTTGTGGATGGGAAGACGGGCTTATTGGTCGAAGCAAAGAATTCAAAGCAACTGGCAGATGCGCTCATAAAGGTGGTCGGGGACAGAGGATACCGAGAAAGACTATCCAGGAATGTCGGGGAGATGGTCAAAGGATACACTTGGGAGAAATCAGCCGAACGGTATCTAAGGGCGTATGAGGAGGCGATGGGATGAAACTTTCGGTGGTTCTACCAACATACAACGAGAAGAAGAATATCCAGATTCTAATCCCACAGATACAAGAGTTTTTCAAAAAAGAGGCCATAGACGGCGAGGTCGTAGTAGTCGACGACTCCTCCCCGGATGGGACGGCCAGGGAAGCGGAAAAACTAAACAAGAAGTTTAAGAATGTAAGAGTGGTTCTAAGGGAGAAGAAGGAGGGTCTCGGGGCGGCCTTGAGAGACGGCTACAATGCCGCCAAAGGTGACATAATCCTCTCCATGGATTCGGACTTGTCTTTGAACGTGAAAGATGCAAAAAAATTCTTGGGAATGATAGAGCATGGCGACGACCTGGTATTGGGCTCCAGGCATTCAAAAGATGGTTACTACGAAAAAAAGAGCTTTCACACTGAGATAAAGAGCGTGATCAGCACTCTCGGCAACCTCTTCACCAGGTTAGCAACCGGGGTCAATGTTCCGGACTTTTCCTTAAACTTCCGGGCGATGAAAAAGAACGTTTGGCGTTCCATCAAAACCGAGGAGAAAAAGAACGCCTTCCTTTTGGAGATGATAGTGAGGATACACTCGAAGGGCTACAAAATCGGCTGGATACCCGTCGCCTTCAAGGACAGGATCTACGGGGAATCGAAGATGCAGCTCTCAAGACAGGCCCCCTTATTCCTAAAAAAGGCTATCGAATACGGCCTGAAATACCGTTAGTTCCTCTCTATACCCAAAAAGTGGGGATTAGCCTTGAAGTACTCGACGTTGTCGAACATGGCCTTCGTGAGCGGTATTCTGGGCCTGAAACCCAGCTCCTTCTTGGCCTTGGAGTAGTCACATATCAGTACCTCGACCTCCGCCGGCCTGAACCTGGTCTTGTCTATCTCTATCCTCACATCGACACCACAAATCTTGGAAGTAAGCTTGACCAAATCACTGATACTTATCCCGAATCCGTGGCCGAGGTTATATGGCTCTGCGAATTTCGCCTTCTCGATGGCTAGCAGATAGCCCTGGACCATGTCCCTGACGTCCGTGAAGTCCCGTATCGGGGTGGGGTTCCCTATCCTGACCGTCCTTTTGTTCTCCACCAGTGCCCTAGCCACCTGCCTGGCGACTACCGAGGTCACAAACTGTAAACCCCTCCTCGGACCCGTATGGTTGAAGGATCGGGTGATCTTTACGGGGGTCCCGTAGGACTTGTGGTGGACCTTGGAAAGCATCTCGACAGCGACCTTGGACACCCCGTAGGGCGATTGCGGCCTCAGGGGGTTTGTCTCCTTTATCGGGACCTCGTTCGGGTAGACCATACCGTACTCCTCGCTGGAGCACGCCACGTGTATCACCTTTATATCCGCCTTGCTCTGCCGGGCCGCTTCCAAAATGTTCGCGCTACCCACTATATTCGTATCATAGGTTTCGATTGGGCAGCGGAATGACGTTGGGACAAAGCTCTGCGCCCCCAGATGAAAGACGACCTCCGGTTCGATGCTGTTGTATGCGATGAGTATTGAGTCAAAATCCTGTAGGTTCCCCTCAACGAGAGTCATCCTCTCTATGACATGCGCAATGTTCGGATATTCAGGAACACTATGCCGCCTTATAAAGCCGTAAACATCAGCATCGAACTCAATGAGCTTTTCGATTAAGTGACTGCCGACAAACCCGCTAACGCCAGTTACAAATACTCGTTTACCCGCCCAGAACTTCGGGCTGGCCAGGTCAGCCGTCATATCCTTCTCATATCCCTTGAAGTTCTCCAGGTAGCCGTCGAGGTTTTCTACATCGATCAATAGGCCCTTGTCAACCCTTGTTTGGTCCATCTTCAAAGAAGTCGTGTATTATTTTGGAAACATAGTCTAAAATACCCCTGTCGAGACCGTGGTGGCAGCCTATATAGAATCCGTTCTGGTTTATGCGTTTGGCTACGGGATACTCATCCTCCATGTCCCCGAACAGCCCCCTGTAAGCCGGCTGGCTCAGGACCGGCAGCATGGGCCGCGTTTCGATGTTGTTCTTCTCCAGGTGGGCTATCAGTTCGCCCCTGTCCACCCCGTCCTTCACGACGATGGGGTACATCATGAAACTAGGCTCCACATAATCGGGATGCATTGGAAGCTGCAAGGAATCCGACAAATCCGCCAGAACCTTGTTCAGATAATACGCGTTCTCCCTCCTCTTTCTCATGATCTCCCCCCTCCTCTCGAACTGCGCCAGCCCCAGGGCACCCTCTATCTCGCCCACCCGGTAACTGTAGCCTATGCGCAAGAATGTGAAGCGCTTGTCGGCGCCTTCATCGAACCTTATAGGGCAGACCTTGGTGGGGTCGGATGCAACGCACTTAATACAACTGCACGCCCGGCCGTGGGCCAGGAGGGAGCGGACTACCTCCGCGTGTTTCACCTCGTCGGTCAAAACTAGGCCCCCGACGCCCGTAGTTATCGTATGCGCCACGTAGGTGGAGAAACAGGAGAAATCGCCGAAGCTGCCCACAGGCTCCTTCTTGTATCTGGCGAAATGCGACTCTGCGCAGTCCTCGATTATTCTAAGATTGTTCTCCTTGGCTATGCTCACAATCTCATCCATCTCGCAGGGCAAGCCGAAACAGTGCACGGGTATGATTGCCTTGGTCTTCTTGGTGATTCTTTTCTCTATCTTACCAGGGTCGATGTTGTAGGATTTTGGGTCAACGTCAACGAAGACTGGCTTCAATCCCGCGTGGATACAGGAGTTGGGGGTGGCGATGAAGGTTATGGCAGGGACGAGGATCTCGTCCCCGGGTTTCCAGCCGTCAGTCTCCTTCAGGCACTCCAACGCCAGATGGAGGGCGGCCGTCCCGGAGGAGCACATGATACCGAACTTCTTCCCGTGGGCCTTGGCAAACCCGCTCTCGAATCTTGCCACATAGTCCCCCTGCGATAGGCGAGAATTGTCAAGGCAGTCGTTCACGTATCTTTTCTCCAATCCGGTCACGTCTGCGTGCCCCACCCCGACCTTCTCCTTGGGATTCATATTAAGTCCTTCATAGAGTCCCTAAGACTCTCCTCTACATCGATGCCGGGTCTCCACCCCAGCTTTTTTATCTTGGAGTTGTCGCCCAGCATGACCGACACCTCCACATCCTTGACCTTGGATTCATCCGATCTTATTTCGGCTTTTAAACCATACAAATCGAGTGCCTTCTTTGCAAGGTCCCTCACAGAGATCTTTTTGTTGGAGCATACGTTGTATATGCCGTCTCCCTTCTCGACTACCAAGGCGTAGGCTTTGACAACATCCCTCACATCAACAAAATCCCTTTCAGCATCGATGTTGCCAAGGGACAGATGATCGGATCTGCCGCCATAAACATCCGCAACCTGCCGGCAGATGCTGGAGAACACGTATCTCCCAGGCATGTTCGGCCCCATGTGGTTGAAGGCTCTGGTGACGACCGTGGACAGGTCGTATGCGCCAGTATAAAACCTGCAGAGCTGCTCGCCCATGGCCTTCGAGATCGCATAAGGGGAGAGCGGCGCTATACCATCCCCCTCCCTCACCGGAAGCCTCTCAGGGTTTCCATAGACCTCGGAAGTCGAAGCAAAAAGGACCCGCGCGTCAATCTTCCCAGCCGCTTTCAGGACGTTTTCCGTCCCCAGGAGATTGATCCTGTACGTCTCCTCAGGGTCTTTGAAGCTCCCCTGGACGTCTGTCTGTGCCGCAAGGTGGAAGATTATATCGGGTTTTGTTCTCTTCGTGATCCTCTCTAATGCACCAGAGGAGGTTATGTCGCACCTGGAGGTCTTGAACTTCGAGGGTCCCGGCTTCAGCTCGACACCGAAGACCTCGGCCCCCCTGCCGGCCAGCTCCTCAGCTAGATAGCCGCCGACAAACCCTCCGATACCGGTGATAAGCACCCCTTTCCCATCCCAGAAGTCAACCATAGTCAGATAATGGCAGAATCAGCGTTTGTAGTAATCGACGAGCTTCCCTATACCCTCCCCAAGCGCTACCGTGGGCTCAAAGCCCAGTTCGTCTCTTGCCTTGGAGATATCAGCCAGGGTGTGGGCCACGTAGTTGCTTATCTCGTTGTCCACATACCTCGCTTTGATGGAGGTTCCCAACGCCTTGTTCAGCAGGTCGACTATATCGCGGAAGGAGAAGGACATGCCAGTACCGACATTGAATATATGTGCGCCGGATTCCCCATAGTCGATTGCCAGTCTGTTCGCCTGCACCACATCCGTGACGTAGGTGAAGTCCCTGGTCTGGGAGCCATCGCCGTATATGACCGGCGCCTTCCCGTCCAGCATATCCCAGAGGAACTGGCTTATGATATTGGCGTACTTCCCCTTATGCCTCTCCTGCGGGCCGTAGACGGAGAAATACCTGAAGCCGACAGATGCGACCCCATATGTATCATAATAGTTCCCCGCCATCTCTTCCACCGAATGCTTGGCGACGGAGTAGAAGTTCGGCGGGACAATGGGTTCGGACTCCACATGTGCGCCCCCCTTGCCGCCATATATGGACGATGTTGAAGCGTATATGACCCTTTTCACGTCCAGCTCCCTCGCCAAATCGAAGACGTTTATAGAGCCCAACACCAGCTCCCTGTAGGGTTCGAAGGGACTGGGGTAGTACATTGGGTTAGAGCTGGGTCCGTTCTGCATCATGAAGAAGTCGTATGGCCTTTTTTTGTGGCTGGCTTTCACAAACCCGAAGAGCTTCTTCCGGTCGGCGAAATTCATCCGTTCAAAGCTCACCGAGTCCCTCTTTGGTAGGTTTTCCAGGACGCCCAAGGAGAGGTCGTCAACCACATCCCATTCAATAGAAGAAAGCGATCCGACTATATTGCTTCCTATGAACCCACAGCCTCCTATCACCAGGGCCTTTCCCTTTTCCATCCCAGCGTATTTAACCCCCAACTTATATTTTTCGAGAGAATGTGGGTTATTATTACCAGCATTCTATAAAAAGCTTGATAGAAGACCTTTTTAGGTTTCCCACCATAATTTAACAAGGGGGCAGATTCTTCTACCTTGGAACTATCGATTGTCATACCGGCGTATAATGAAGAGCAGAGGATTTCTGATGTCCTCAACAACTACAAAACACTGAAGTCAGAGATAATCGTAGTCGCAGATGGAAGCGACAAAACTGCCGAAATAGCAAGGAGGGCTGGCGTCAGAGTGCTTGAGTTCAAGGAGCGCCTGGGCAAGGGTGGCGCTATCATAGAAGGGTTTAAGGCCGCAAAGGGCGATGTCTTGTCCTTCGTGGACTGCGATACCGCGGTAACGCCGCATGAATTCTCAAGGCTGCTGGGAGTTTTCAGAGAAAAAAAATGCGATGTGCTAGTCGGCTCCAGAAGACTCGCGGACTCCGAAACAAGAAAAAAACAGCCTTGGGGGAGGAGGATTTCCAGCAGGCTGTTCAACTACTTCGTCCGTGCGGTCTTCCGACTGAAAATCAAGGATACACAATGCGGCATCAAGTTCTTCAAATCTGAATCGGTCAAGCCGCTTCTGGACGAAATAAAACACAAGGGGTTCGAATTCGATGTTGAGCTATTGTGGCGTCTGAAGAAAACTGGCCGCAAAATAGTCGAGGAGCCCGTGTCCTGGCAGCACTGCAGCGGCTCTAAGTTCAGCCTTTCATACGGCCCGAGGATGTGTTTTTCTCTTTTGAAGCTAAGACTTACGGGTTGAAAATGCTAAGCGAAAGGCTGACGTTGATGCTCCAGAGGAACCGAGACCTTGTGCTCATAAATGCATTCGGGTTTGTAGCACTAGTACTGGCGTCCTTGACCTCAAGCTCCCAGGACCTGGCGTTGTTGAGATGGGTTTTTGTAGTCCCTTACATGCTGTTCATGCCTGGGTATGTGTGTTCCCTAATGATCCTCCCCCAAAAGGATCCCCCACCGAATAGTGAGAGACTCCTGGCCTCCTCCACCTTCAGCCTGATTTTGTTCTATCCCGCAGGACTGCTCAACGTCCTTTTACTTGAAAGGAAGACAAACATCTTCAGGCCCCATCTCCCGGGGGACATCCTGTTCCTCTTCCTGATCACCCTGGCGTTTTCAGCGTATATAATCCTTAAGAAGCGCAGGCCGTCTGACTTTTCATGGAGACCGCCAGACATCAAAAAAATCCCCGGCATCTTTAAGAGTAGAACGGCCACCTCGCTCATACTACTCGTAGCCCTCTCATTGTTCCTGAACCTTTACAACCTGGACCAGGCCGACATCTTCGGCGACGAGTACAGCATCTCCTTCAAGTCGTATGACCTCGTGGACGGCAACGTACCGGGGAGGGATGCTTATGCGATATCATTCAAGGACCACGGCCCTGGCATAATGTACATCGACCATTTCTTCATGCAGGCCCTCAATCCGACGGGATACTACACCCTCGACGATTGGATGATAAGACTTGGCCCGGCGCTGGTAGGGGTGCTTTGCACTATACTCGTATTCTACCTAGCAAAGCTCTTCTTTGACGGCAGGGTGGCCCTGCTTTCAGCCATACTCTTCGCAACCTGTAATTATACAGTCTGGATGGGCAGGATACTGCACAGGGAGATATTCCTCACGTTCTTCATGCTCTCCGGATTGTATTTCTTCCTCAGGTTCTGGCAGGGCAATAAACGAGGATACTTGCTTGCCACCGGCATAACGCTTGGCGGCGCGCTCTTGGTGAAGTTCACAGGAGCCATCCTGCTCCTGACGTTCCTGATCTTCGCTCTCCTCAAAGACAGGAGCCGGCTGGTTGGGATACTGAAAATACTCCTGATAGCAGCCATCATATTCAGCCCCGTGATACTCTTCAATATCGCAGCATACGTGACAACAGGCTACACAGACGTCGCTTTCGCCTCCCTCTTCGGGACAAAGTCATATATGGGGGCCGCATTCTCCTATGCATCTCCCTCGCTGGGCGTTGAGAGGCTAGCCGACATCTCCCTCCTGCTTATAGATCTGTATTCCCTGCCCCTCTTCCTCTTCTTTACCGTGCTCTCATTGGCATCCCTTAAATGTATAAGAAACTCCGAACCACTGCAGTTGCTTTGGGTCTTCATGCTCTCCACACTGGCGTTCTTTTGGGTGATAGGGGTCAGGGCGTATTACCTGCCCTTCATAACCATACCCTTTGCCATACTCTCAGCCTTCCTTGTATTTAAGGTAAAAGATGCTCTCAAGGGAAGGGTCTTCGGAACCGTCTTGTTGCTCTTACTCGGCATGACGCTAGCTTCTTCAGTCGTCTATACCTTCAACACAAACCATTCCGCATCCTTCACGTATATAGGGCCAGGTGAATACACACGCCCAGGCTCGGAGGTAATACCCCCCTCGTTGGAGTACCCGTTTTCAAGGAACTCCAAGATATGGTCGGATTCCTACGGCTTTAAAGAACTCAGGGAGTACCTTCTAGGGGAGTTAGAACCAGGCGATATACTGCTCATAGACGACCGTTTGCGTATCCAGGCACTGGAGTGGTACTTCACAGGCAAGATTTGGGAGATCGATTACAGCAAGCCGTTCCCGCAGGGCAGGTTCGCAAAGGAGGGAATCGAAACGGACATGCTCTCAAACATAACCCGCTACGATAGCCCATATGTGATCCTGCTGTCCGAGACCAACCCCCAGGCCGGCTCACCCGAGGACCAGGAAGCATATGATAAAGCCGTCGGGAGTATAAAATCAGAGGCCCCGCTAAAAATATTTCGCGATAAGTCGGGCAATCCTATGTTTTATGTCTACAAACTTTCAAAATAAACCATGATTCTAATCACAGGTGGTGCCGGATTTGTGGGAAGCAACCTCGCAGATAACTTCTTAAGAAAGGGCGACAGCGTGACGATATACGACAATTTCTCCAGGAGCGGCTCGGAAAGAAATGCCGAATGGCTCAAATCGAACCATCCGAAAACCGAGATAATAAAGGCAGACATCAGGGATTTCGACTCCCTGAAAAAAGCCGCTAGCAGGGCGGATGCGATATACCACACAGCCGGGCAGGTGGCGGTAACGACCTCCGTGCAAAACCCGCGCGAGGACTTCGAGATAAACGCGCTCGGAACCTTCAACGTGTTGGAAGCTGCGCGCGCGGCGAGGACCGACCCCACAGTCATCTTTACCTCCACCAACAAGGTCTATGGCGGGATGGAGAACGTCAAGGTCGTGGAGAAAGAAACCCGCTACGATTACGAGTCCCTGCCCAACGGCAACCCAGAGTCGCAGCCGTTGGACTTCCACTCTCCCTATGGGTGTTCGAAGGGCGCTGCGGACCAGTATGTGCGCGACTATGCGCGCATCTACGGCCTAAGGAGCGTAGTCTTCAGGATGTCCTGCATATACGGCATCCGCCAGTTCGGAACCGAGGATCAGGGCTGGGTTGCGTATTTCACGCTGGCATCAATCTTTGACTGGCCCCTTAAGATATATGGCGACGGGAAGCAGATAAGGGACATCCTCTTCATCTCGGATCTGGTCAACGCCTTTGATCTAGCAACCCAGAAAATATCAAAAACCAAAGGCCAGGTTTTCAATATGGGAGGGGGGCCAGAGAATACCATATCGCTTCTGGAGCTACTCAAATATTTGGAGTCGCTAACCGGGAGGAAGAAGGATACCCCATTCTCAGACTGGAGGCCTGGTGATCAAAGGGTCTATTACAGTGATATAAGGAAAGCGGAGAGAGTCTTCGGCTGGGAGCCGAAGGTCCCGAAGAAGGAGGGCATAAAGAGGCTATTCGACTGGGTACAGGAGAATCGATCTTACTGGGGGTAGGTTTCCTGCTTTTTCATTTATCCCGTTGAAATTATACTGACATGAAAATCTTAATCACTGCTTCTATATTCCCACCGGAGATAGGCGGGCCTGCGACGTATGCATACGAGTTTTCAAAGAGGGTTGCAGAGCTGGGCCACAAGGTCAGGGTGGTCACTCTCACGGACATTAAGTCAGCAACACTCATGGGTGTGGAGGTTTCCCAGGTCAAGCGCTCCAGGCACAAGTTCCTGAGGCAGTCAGCGCTCTTCTCAAAGATACTCGAGAAGGGGAGGAGTTGCGATGTGATATATGCCCAAAACCCCGCGGCCATTGGGCTCCCCTCTGTCCTGGCAGGCAAGATCCTCAGGAGGCCGGTGGTCGTCAAATATGTTGGGGATTCTGCATGGGAGAAGGCCTTCAGGGACGGCAAAACAAACAAGCTGTTGGAGGATTTCTTGGAGGAACCCGATGCCAACAAACACATTATCGGAGTCCAGAGGCAGGTATTCAAAAAAGCTAGAAGGATAATCGTTCCGAGCAGATTCTTGGCTGGCATATTGAAGAGGTTTTATAAGGTGCCGGAGAGCAGGATACGAGTGATACCAAATGCCGTCCATCTGGAGGAGCTTGCCAGGGTTAGGAAAAAGAGACTCATGGGTCGGAATATCATCACGGTTTGCAGGCTGGTCAGATGGAAGGGAGTGCAGGACATAATAAGGGTTTTGCCGGAAGTCTTAGAGGAGGCCCCCGATACAAGATTGCTCATAGTAGGCGAAGGGCCATATAAAGAAGAGCTGGAAAAGCTAGTCGATGACTTGGGCCTAAAAAACAAGGTTAAGTTTTTGGGCAGGCTCCCGCATAGGGAGGCCGTGAGATATATTGCGTCTGCCAACTTGTTTGTACTGAATTCGCTTTACGAGGGAATGCCCCACGTCCTCATAGAGGCCATGGCGGTTGGCACCCCCGTAGTAGCGACTGGTGTTTGTGGGATACCGGAGATTGTAGAAGACGGAAAGAACGGCGTACTTGTAAAACCAAATTCAAAAAAACAATTGCGGGATGCAACAATAGACCTGCTTATGGACAGGGAAAAGGCGGAGAAGCTAGCGGAAGAAGCTAAAGATATAGTGAAGGAGTACTCTTGGTCGAACTTGTTGGACAGGACATTATCAGTACTGGAAGAAGAAATAAAAAAATGAAAGTTATGATAATAGGCTTGGATCCAACTCCCGCTACAGCAAGTGGGGTGGGGGATTTAAGCAAGAGGCTAATCGAACAATCCAAGTTTCTAGACAGTGTATCCCATATATGCAGGTCCCTTAAACCCCTGGAGCCCGTCAAGCTCACCCGCAACGCTACAACATATCCAGTCACCCCACCATTGAAAGTCCTGTACCCTCTTTATGCATTTAAACAAGCCTCTAAGATATTAAAAGCTAGCAGGGCAGATGCCGTATACACACAGGATCCATTCCTCTGTGGCCTCACTGGATACATGATAAAAAAATTCTTTGGAGTCCCATTAATCATAGGCGTGCATGCAGATTTCATAGACAATCCTTATTGGCTCGCAGAGTCCACCAAGTATCCATTCCTCAACTTGCTCGGGAAAATCCTTCTGAAAAGAGCAGATTCAATACGTCTTGTCAGCTCCGATATGAAAGAAGTGCTTATCAAACTTGGGATAGATGGGAATAAGATTATAGTAAGACCTACTGGTGGCGGCGTCAGTTTCGAGAGATTCTCAAGAGCGAAGGGCGACAGAATAAAACAAAAGTTTAAGGGAAAAAGGATATTGCTATTTGTGGGCAGGTTGGTCAAGCAGAAGAACCTAGACCTGCTTTTGACCGCAGTCAAGGAACTAAAACTCAAAGACGTCCTGTTTTTGATAGTTGGTGATGGCCCAGAGAGGGAGAGACTTGAGCAGATGGCTAAAAACAATGCAAATGTCAGATTCCTCGGCATAGTGCCGTTTAAGGAACTACCAGATTACTATGCTGCAAGTGATCTCACTCTGTTATCCTCAAACTATGAGGGCCTCCCAAAGGCTGTTGAAGAATCCCTTGCAGCCGGAACACCAGTAGTATCCACCAGAGTCAGTGGTTCTATTGAGCTATTGGAAAAAAGCGGGGCCGGCTTACTAGTTGATGTAGGCGACAAAGAAGGTTTCAAGGAAGCTATAAAAAAATTGCTCTCCAATGAAGAGGCAAGGAAATCCATGGGCTTGAAGGGTCAGGAGCTAATGCGCTCGAAATACAATCGCAATGAACAGCTGAAGGAAACGTACATGTCTATATATAATAAACCCCGGAAAGGTAAACATAAGAATGAAAGTCACTTTCTTCACAAGACGAATCGATAAGAGCGATGCCAGAAGCGGTGCGATACACGATTGGGCAGCAAAGCTAGCCGAGCGTGTTGAATGGCTCTATGTAATATGTTTGGAAAAGGGCAAAACAGACCTTCCGGCCAATGCAGAGGTTTTTGTCTTAGGCAAAGGCAAGGTAAGGAGAATCTTCAATTTCCTGAGGAAAGGCCCCAAGGTAATCTGGAAATCAGATGCGATATTCTGCCACATGTATCCCGTATACACGATAATGTGTGCTCCATTCACAAAGCTTTTCAGAAAGCGCTTGGTAACTTGGCACGCTCATGCCACGGTAACTATTAAACTCAAAATAGCCCATGCGCTTACCGACGAGATCGTCACATCAACTCCAAATGCATTTAAGATAAGAAGCAAAAAGGTTAAAGTTGTGGGGCAGGGAATCAACACAGATTATTTTGCCCCACCCAAGAAAACCAACAACAAATATGTTTTACTAGCCGTGGGGAGGATAACACAGGTTAAAAAATACGAAACCCTGATAAAAGCAGCATCCATACTAGTTAAACATGGGATTAAGAATCTTGAATTCAGGATAGTCGGAGGAACAGTCTATCCCAAGGACGAGATATACCTAAAGGAACTAAAAAAGCTCATCGAAAAATTGGGCGTATCCAAGAACGTCAAGTTCATCGGTCCGGTCCCCCATGAAAAACTAGCTAGCCAATACCAAGATTGCGAAATATTTGTCAGCTCAACACCTACTGGCAGTTTTGACAAGGCGGTTCTAGAGGCCATGGCCTGTGCAAGACCGATTGTGACTTGCAACGATTCATTCGGCGAAATAGGTGTAAGACACCTATTCAAAGAGGGAGATGCAGAGGATATGGCGGATAAAATAAAATTGCTTTTTTCGATGCCCCCCGTCGAGAGGAATAAATTGGGTCTTGGGTATAGAGAGATAATAAAAAAAGACCACAACATGGAATCACTCATGGATAAAATAGTAGAGGAGTTGAAAAAATAGCATGGCAACGTTATTACGCCGGGTGGCTGGCGGAAGTTCAACAGTCTTCTTCATAAATTTAGCATCTATGTTCGTAGCGTTGTTCGTAACAGTACTTTTGATCACCAACCTTGAGCAGTCAGACTATGGGCTTTTGATCCTTGCATTGTCTGCCTATAGCATAATGCTGACGTTCTTGACACTAGGCATCGACGGTCTTATAGCAACTGAAATTTCACGATACAAAGGTGAGAAGAAGTATGGGCACATAAAGAGAGTTATAAGGGACTATGCGATTTTAGAGCTTGCGGTTGCCCTACTACTAAGCCTTTCCTTTTTCTTCTTCGCCGAATTTGTTGCATCTTTCTATAGCCACGAGGTCGTCTACATTGTGAGACTGACCTCTGTACTATTGTTCCTTGGTGGCATATCGGGGGTTTTACGAACTATCCTCTATGGTTATTCCAAGTTCTTTTTTTACTCAATTGAGCCGTTTATTGAGACAGTTACCCGTCTAGTTTGCATATTCGTCTTTGTGGTTCTCTTAAGTTGGGGGATAACGGGCGCTTTTATGGCCTACATAATGGCCATAGTCGTGGGGATTTCAGCCCTCGTACTCCCATTTACAAAAATTATTCATTCCCTTAAATCAGTCCCTATTTGCAATGAAAACCTTTTGAAGGCTCTTTTCTTAGGACATGGCAAGTACGTTCCTCTCAGCACGATAATAAAACATATTTCGGATGAGATCCCAGTTTGGATAGTCACAGCATTTTGGACCCTAAACGATGTGGCCATATACAGCCTCGCAAAGAAATTTTATAACCCAGCGGCGATGATATTCGGATCCATAGAGACTGTACTGTTGCCCACTATGTCTGAAGAAATCGGCAAGAGTAAGGAGAGGTTGGTGAAACTTTACCTACTCGGTACCAAATACTCCCTTTGGACATCATGTATCCTGGTTATCCCAGCAATACTCCTCACCCCCCTAGCAATAGACATCTTTGCACCCGGCGCCTATAATCAATCCAAACTTGTACTTCAAATTTTACTTATAAACCTCGTATTAATATCGCTTTCAAGCATACAACGCTGCACACTCTATGCAATGAAATCCCAGAGAAGTCTATTCTTACTCTTCTCGTTGAATTTTGTTTTCTTTTTAGGCATATCCCTAATAACTACCTTCTACCTTGCTGCCATTGGAATGGCAATAGCATATATAATCACAAGTTTTTTAAGGATGCTTTTCGGTTTCTACCTTTTGCACAGAGAAGACAGGAATTTACGGATTACTATATCAAGTCTTTTCAGCATTGACGACAATGATAAAAGAATATTTCGGAGGATATTTGGTAAAATAAACAGGGTTAACTCATCAACCGAGGAGGAGTTAGATTTTTAAAATGCCTCACTATAAAGGCTTAAAAGGTATTTTGGCCAGATACATTGTAGCACTCCTAAGGCGTCTGACTTATCTGTACAGGTTCTTCTACGTTATAACCAGTGGAGTCAGCCTTCTACAGTCCCCCAGTGGCTTAACCATAACATATGTAGAAGGCGGCAAGATACACAGAAGGTTTACCAACATTTACGTATTGGCCAAACTTTTTTCCAGGGGGGAGTTTGAAACGCTTTCTGATATAAGGAAAAAATACCAGTTGCTGAATCAACATTATATCCCTGGCAAACCAGAATTTGAAATTACAAAAAATGAGGTGATTCGGAGTTATGAAAAGGGTTATAAACCACTAGATGAGGTTTCACAATCCGAACGTAAAAAAATCGCCCCAAAGGTTAAAGAGTTCCTCGATGACATACATCGTGAGGGGATTATTCACGGTGACTTGGAACTAAAGAATATTCTACTTGATAGTAAAAAAAGTCGTATTTTTGTGATAGACTGGGAAAATGCCTGTTTCTCAAAGGACAGAAAAGACCAAGGAAAAGATTTCAACATTCTAAAGTTCTTAAACTAATCCAACTTTTTAAGCAAATAAAAGATTTTACTCCCTAGGCATTCCTTTAGAATTCTTGATGGAATAAACTTCTTGTATGTTTGAACTTCCACTACCTCCAGGCCGGCTGCTTCGAACAGATTGTTGTAATCTGCAGGTGTTAAAAAGTTTTTATGGGAGTGACTGATGTCAGGGAATTTACCCCCAAATAAATATTTAACCCGAAATTTATAATATGTTATGTTGGGCACCCCACAGAGTATGTAAGACTCCATGTCCATCATGGCTTTTGCCTCTTTCAACAATTTCAGTGGATCATCGAGGTGGTGGAGGAGCATGCTCATTATAATAAGGTCAAATCTCTTTACGCCGAATTTTGGTATGCCTTTGTTCAAATCCCAGAGTTTTATGTTTGTCCTGTCAAAATCGTAGCGATCAAAAATATTCTTCGATATCTCAACACCGAATACCCTATACCCTGGGAGTAAATCTTTATACACAATCCCTGGACCAACACCCAAATCCAAAATCTTTGCACCCTTTGGTACTACCCCCTTTACCATCTCCTCTATTTTACGATGTATAGCTGTTTTCCTATAACGACCTGATTTTTCCCTCCAGTCCCAGTAATCATCGTAGTCTATGATGCCAAACTGCCTTTTTGAAATCTTAGATCCGAACTCCGTACGTTTTTCTTTTGAGCCCATATTTATTCTGAGCTAACTTACCCTTTTTGGAAATTCTGATTAAAAAGAATTGGGCTTGAAATTAATCAAGCCAAAAATGAACACAATATCTAACTCGACAAGCTATATAAGCTTCGCTTCGCGAGCTTATGAAAAAGCCAAGAGGCTCCCCACCTACAGCGGCAAATAACCTTCTCAGTCGGTGCTCGTCCGTAGGTTCTACGATGGATAGCGGAGTCTGACCAATTCGGTGCAGTTTTTTAATATATAGCCACAATATTATCACTCAGAATACACAATAATAGATTCATTTTTGCATTTCCTCCAGTTTAATGAAACAGACTACAGAACGGCTTATACCTTTGCTCAGGCAGGAACTTAGCATAATTAAGAATCTTGTTATGCAAAAGGAGATAATACGCCAGTTCCAGATACTCTATTTTGGTGCGAGATTCCAGAATAGGACTTGGGCGACCACTTATTGGGGGGGCGTCCGTGTCCTAAAGTGCCCGCTAGACCTCTGGGTTTACCAGGAGATAATAAACGAACTAAAACCAGACGTCATAATCGAGACCGGCACATCTCGTGGTGGTTCAGCCCTCTATTTGGCCTCAATATGCGACTTCATAGGCAAAGGGAGAGTTATAACGATAGACCTGGAAGTTCCTTTTGACAAAAAGACCGGCAGGCCTGTCCAGTTGCCAAAACATGACAGGATAACCTACATAATTGGCTCCTCAACCTCACAAAAGACAGTTGAGAAGGTCAAATCCCTCATAAAAAGGGGCGAAAAAGTACTTG
>JAFGQM010000056.1 GCA_016935655.1 Candidatus Altarchaeota archaeon
ATAGACATAGCTGAACGACTAATCAAGGACGGAAGGATCAAAGGCAACAAAGCCGGGGAGATACAGCGGCTCATAGAAGAGCGGAAGTTCAACTATCTGGCCAAGGAGCTGGGTGTGAGGGTAATCCACTGCAGCGAGCGGGACACTCAGACAACCGATAAGCCAAAGCAGGTGGGAGAGTTCGTAAACACGTGGAGCATCGAGGGCTTCCGGGAGGAAGGCATCGCAACAGCTGAGATGGGCTGGGGCACGCATGAAAAAGAGCTACCACAGCTGGCCTATGAACATAATGAGGGCCCACGGAACCAGATATGCCTGGCGCGCATGGGCATAAATACATGGGTAGTCTCGTGGGTGCCGAATTACGGCATCCACGGCATGGTCATCCGCCACGGCGAGGCTTTCACACTGTCCGACAAACTGACTGTCTGGGAAAACGGCAAGGCAATCTACCGGCCGACCGTGCACTACGCGTACTGCCCTTGCGACAGCGCCATCGCCTCGCTGAACGAGCTGCGAGGCATGGACTACAAGCTACAGGAGAAACAACGCATAATGGGTGATGAGATAACCACAGGCTCTGATATACTCGGCGCGCTTATAATGGGCCACCCCTATAAGTCGTGGTGGGTAGGCAGCGATCTCAGCATCGAGGAATCCCGCAGAATGGTGCCGCACCAAAACGCAACGACAGTCCAGGTCGCCATATCGGTAGTCGCAGCGGTTAGTTGGATGCTCCAGAACCCAAAGAGGGGGGTCTGCACGTCCGAGGACCTGCCCCACGAGTACATACTGTCTATAGTAAAACCCTATCTCGGCAGATTCATATCGACGCCCTATGACTGGACACCTTTGAAACACTATACAAACACATTCCTGGGCTACAACAACCCCGCCATCGACCGCAAGGACCCGTGGCAGTTCAAGAACTTCCTGATAACGGACGGGGATTAAAAAGTACTCGATGAGAGCATATCACTTACCTTTGCGCTCGTAATAAACGACCATCCTATCAAAAAACCAAAGTTTTAAGATAAATGGTAGTGTGGCTGAGTATAATGCCGGCCAGAAGAGGTTCATATAGGTCGTATAGAGTGCAAGAAGGAAGAAGACGGCAATCAAGAAGTTCAGGAATAAGGAAAGGTCCCATCGCCATTTCGCAGTCCACATCTCTTCCCCCAACACGCCCTTGCTCAGCCAACTGTCCATCCTCTTTGGTTTTGGAAAGACCAAGGGATTAATGACGACCCAGATTATGATTATGCCCAGTGCATACCAATTGTGGTGCCAGATGGCGAGGAGCAGGAAGGGGTATGTGGCCATCCTCGTCGCACCGCTCCAGGGATTGGCATGCCTCTTCCAGAATTTTTCCATATTGTTCTAATGCCCGGATAAATTAAAAAATGCCTGCTTCCTAGGCCTACAAAATCCCAGGAATCAACCTCTTGGTCTTCTTCATGTAGTCCTGATATGCCTTCCCGAAATGCTCGAGCATCATGGCCTCCTCTTTCGGGATGCGATAGAGATAAAACGGGGTTATGGTCACAAGCATCGCAGGTCCGGCTATCCAATTTTGGATGAGGAGCAGTTGCGCAAGAGCCCAGTAGAGGTGGGAAGCGTACATTGGATGTCGTATATGCTTGTATATGCCATCGGTAACCAATTCGTGCTTGTCTTGTATTTTGATGTTGGGGGACCATCGCCTCCCCAAATCAACATGTGACTTCCAGAGCACCCAGAGGGCGATTATAAAAGCTGGGATCCCCAACCAAGACAGTGCTTCCGGGAGCTGGTAATCCCCGAAATCCAGGTAGGTGGTGATGAGATAAAGCAGGGGCAGGAAAAACATCCCTATAGAGTTCAGTGAGAAGAGGAATAGCTCCAAAGGCGGCATGTCAAAGCGCTTCTTCAGGCCCCGGGTGCCCGCCCTCCTGATAACGACGCCTGCTATCAGGAAGATTACGTAAATCGCGTCAAAGATCGTGGAAAACATAATAAGATAGATTGTGGGGAAAGAAAAAAATGCTCCCGAGAGTGAGATGGCATCAGAACGTCGCCCTGATAGCACTGTCAGGGGTTGTAGCCTAAATCGCGGCTGCTCCTTTCGATGGCTGCGTATGGAGCCCCTAACCGCAGATTGATCGTAAGGCCTAGTTTTTAATGAATAGAGATTAATATAATCTAAATATGAAAACGACTGAAAACTTAATCGAAGCCGCAGGCTCTCATGATTGGTCTAAGGTACAAAATCTGGTTAGGAGAGGTGCTGATGTAAATGCAAAAGGGCCTGATAATAAGAGAGCACTGCATTTGGCTGTAAGCGATAGTAATGAAGGCATGGTCAAAGAACTGATAAAAGCCGGTGCTGATGTAAATGTAAAGGACCGGTACGGTTGGACGGCATTAGTTATAGCTGTAAGCTGGGGGGAAGGGGAGATAATCAAGGAACTGATAAAGGCCGGTGCTGATGTAAATGTAAAGGACCGAGAAGGCAGGACTGCACTGCATATAGCTGCAAGCTATGGAGTAGAGGAGATAGTCAAAGAACTGATAAAGGCCGGTGCTGATGTAAATGTAAAGGACCAGGGCAGTTGGACGGCACTGCATGCGGCTGCAGCCGATGACCATAAAGGGATAGTCAAAGAACTGATAAAGGCCGGTGCTGATGTAAATGTAAAGGACGATGAGCATAGGGCCCCATTGGACTGTGCAAAAAGCCAAAATGTAAAAGAACTGCTTTTACGGGCGGGGGCCAAAAAATCCAATCCTGCTTATCAATTGAGTAAGGCCTTATCAAGCATACAAATACTTAGTTGGGTACCATTTACAATCTTATATTTCATATGGCCTTCGGAAATAACCTCATACCTCCTTGTAGGGTCGTTTATTCTGTTAAACAGCGTAGCATGGACCGAATATTCAGTTTCCTTTTCTGGAAGTGACGCACTTTTACTTGTATGGCTGCCCACAATTATTATGACGATATACTTTGCGGTAGAATACTTTGTGTATTCCAGGGTCGATCTGTTTTGGCTTATGATAGCCTTCCTAACTCTGGTTATAGCAACACAGATGGATAGAGAGATATGCATAGTCAAGAGAATACAACACCTAAGAGGTAAACCGTTCGACTAGTGAGCTAGCATAGTAAGTCGAAAGGCTTATTAGGACGGCTAATGAAAGATAGATTTAGGCTCCTTAAACTCGGACTTAAGCCACAATAAAAAACTGTCTAGTTTGTGGAAATGAGGAACTTTAAATGTTGTCCAAATGGCAAATGGGAAAGGCTAAAGGATCTAGGGCATGCAGACTCATTTGATTTTATTCTGGACAAATGTAGCGTTTGCGGAAAATACTGGGCAAGTATCTTCTGCACACCAACCGCAGTTCTTGGCTATGAGGAAGTCAGAAAACATGATGCCGAGGAGCTAATCAGTCTGGATGGAAAACAGCTCAAAAAAGCAATATCGGATTGGATGTATGAGAACCTATGATGGATAAAATGCCCCAGCAGGGATTCGAACCCGGGTCACTGGCTTGAAAGGCTTTTTCTTACTAATCTTACAAATAATACGATGGAAAACGAATTGCTTGAGATTAAAAGCACAAAGATAACTGAAAAGGGCCAAATATGCATTCCGAAGGATCTCCGGAATCTGGGGGACTTCAAAGTCGGGTCAAAGGTTTCTATATTCGTCTACAAAGACAAGATGGAGTTGAGGCCGATGAAGAGAGTGAACCAGATAGCGACTGCCATAGCTAGCGAGAGAAGCCTGGCAAAGGATTGGCTGAGCCCAGAGGAGGACGAAGCATGGAAAGACTTATGAAGGGCGATATAGTTGTCGTCCCCTTTCCGTTCTCTAATTTAAGTAAAACAAAGAGGAGACCCGCACTCATAGTCGCAGATTTGGAAGGTGATGATTTTATTCTCTGCCAGATAACCAGCGAAGCCAATAAGGATAGATATGCTATTGCTCTCTCAAACAAAGATTTCAAGAGCGGTTCCTTAAAGGTCGACAGCATGATAAGGCCGAATAAATTGTTTACTGCTGACGCATCCCTAGTCCTCTACAGGATTGGGTCGCTCAGAGAATCAAAAATAAAAGAGATTGAGGATAGATTGGTGGGGATTATTGGTAGGTGAAAGTAAAATGCCCCCGCCGGGATTTGTTTTTAAACTTGTTATCGCTATATAAATTGCAATGGAAACCTACCATATAAAGATAGAAAAGGATCATGAAAGCGAGTGGTTGGTTGTTCAGTGTGTCGAATATCCGGGGGCAATCAGTCAGGGTAAAACCATAGATGAATGCATTAGCAATATAAAAGAGGCCCTTGATTTAATCCTTGAGGATGAGAAAAAGGCTAGCAAAGACTCCAAATTAGTTTTTGAAGTTCCCGCAGCATTGGCATGAAACCTATCAAAAGGAGGAAGTTTCTTTCTATTCTCACAGAAGAGTTCAACGTCAAGTTTGTACGAGAGGGTCGAGGTTCTCATGCGCTCTATGCATCGGCCAACGGAAAAGCGGTAATCCCGCATTATGATGAATTATCCGGTGTCTTGGTGAGGAAAATCCTAAAAGAGCTGGATATTGATTCCTCCGAGTTTATGAAAATCATGAATGGGTAAAATGCTCCCGCCGTGCATACATTGCCGGGTTTAAATCCCCCACATGATGCGACCTATAAGTTAATCGGTGGCCCCGGAGGTTATATTTTTCTTAACCCCACAGAAATAGCTATTTAAATAGATTGTGGGGTTAAATAAGAGCATGGTTTACTTTTCAAAGAAGCGGATAAACGGAAGGGAGTACCTGTATGCGATTAGTTCAGTCAGGCTCGGCGACGGTAGGGTAACCAAGCTAACAAAGCGCGTGGAAAAGACAATTGTCACCCCCGAGTTGCAGGCTTATTTTGACGAAAAGCAGAAGCAGCTGATGCAGAAGGAGTCGCTGGGCAGGTATAAAACAGATTTCGTCTTTACAAGACCGCAGATAGAGAAGGTCGAGGCCACACGGTCGGACTACAGGAGGATACTCCGGAGGCTCACGAGGGCGCAGAAGAAGGACCTTTTCGACAGGTTCACAGCCAACTTCACTTACGAATCGAACGCCCTGGAAGGCAACTCCCTGACGCTGAAGGATGTAAATATGGTGCTGTTCGAGAACAAGGTCGTCGAGGGGGGCGACCTGAGAGAGGTCTACGAGACCAAAAACTCGCGCGAGGTCGTCGACCTGATACTTGCAAACAAGTTCAAGATGGGTGAGAAGGACATCATAAGGATGCATAGGATGCTCGTAAAGGACATGGGGATAGCGACCGGCTACAAAAAAATACCCAATTATCTGCTTGGGGGGAGAGTCAGGACGACGCCCCCTGAGCAAGTCGGGGAGGAGATGAAAGCGCTCCTGAACTGGTATGAGTCGGAAAAGGATATGTACCCGCTCAAAAAGGCGGCCCTCTTCCATGGGAAGTTCGAGCGGATACACCCATTCGACGACGGCAACGGTAGGGTCGGCAGGTTCCTGCTGAACGTGATACTAGTGAATGCAGGCTACGCGCCGCTCATAATCCGTAAGAGCCAGAGGGTGGCGTACCTGAACGCACTGGAAGACTTCGATGGCGGTTACACTACAAACCTAGAAAGGTTCATCTTGGACAAGTACAAGAACACCTTC
>JAFGQM010000057.1 GCA_016935655.1 Candidatus Altarchaeota archaeon
CGTTATAACAGACATCTCAGTCAACCGCCAGCGGGGCGGGATCTCTGGCGTGTGGACGCTCTTCATGGACTTCGCCTATGTCGTCGGCCCCATATTCGGCGGGGCCATAGCGTTCGTCTCCGGGGACGTCTCCTCTATATTCCTGATAACAGGCATCCTTATGATAATCGCCATTCTGCCCATAACCCTGCTAAGCAAGCATACGAAGGGCCTGTGATTTTTCTCAGTTTCTTTGACTCCCCCGCGCGCGATCCAGTGGGGTCTTGACCCCTTCTAGTACTACAAGAAGCAGTCAAAACCGGTGAAACTCTCAGATTACTTATAGGCTACCCATTCAATAACGACAAGACAGCCTCTTTTGTCCTCGACGGATAGGCATTTAAGTATGGGGCGAGCCTTTCCTTATCGATTTTCCTCTTAACGGCCCTGATCGACTCGTCTTCCAGCCTTTCGCCGAAGTAGACCATGTCTATGAGGGTTTTTTCGATGTCCGAATACGGGAGATAGACCCCTCCTTGTTCATGAAGATCAAAGCCGAAGAGATACCTCTTGTCCATCCTCCTGACCAGGACGTTATTGCCAAGAACCTCACGCACCCCGGGTCTGACCATGTTCCCGGTTATCACGATCGGTATCGTCTCCTGCTCCCAAAGGCCGTGGAAGCTCAGCGCGTCTTGGAGGCCTAGATATGCGGATTTGAAGCAGAAGACGGCCAGGGAGGGGTCGTCATGTATCGTGTAATACCCCTTTGTGAGCCTTCTTATCCTGTTTTGGAGCACAAGGTTCCTTAAAAGCTGTTTGTGATATTCGCTTCCAACGATTCTTGCAATGGACCTGACATCCACTACAGGACTTCTCTCAAACAGCTCCATCACCCTTTTAAGATGCTTCTCCTTCCCCATGCTACCACCTTTTTACATACTCCATCATCTTGGCCGATGTGGGTGTTATTCCCTCGATTATTAATACTCTAAGATCCTTCTCGTCAACAGGGTCCTTAAACTCGCGAATCAGCCTCTTTAGCCCTTCTGGGACCTCTTTCCGTTCCCTGACGAGCCTCAGCAAAAAGAATATATCGTAGAGATCCCGTATCTTCAGCCTTTTCAGATACGCGGCTATCTTCTCACCTACGAACTCCTCAGGCGTCAGCGTGTAAACCGTGATAAAATTGCCGTCTGCGGTCTCATACTCCGCGAGATGGCCCTCGGCCTTTTTAAACAGCGCTTCAAGCCTTACAGAGACCCTATTTAGCTCCAGCTCGGAGAACAGACTGTTTTCCCCCACCTTTTTCTTTTTTACGGCGAATCCCTTCTTTTCCAGATTCTCGAATAGTAGGTCTATCCTTCTTCCGTCCCTTGGTATGTAGACGTCCAGGTCCTCGGAGAACCTGTTCCCGGCATAGCAGCGCCATATGGCCGTACCGCCATGCAACACGGCCTCATCGAATAGGTTATATAACTCCCTGACCAGGATGTCCTGGACAGCGGCTACGTCCTTATGCGCCCTCTTCTTCAGCCTCAACATCAGCGGTATCCTTGCCATATTAGTTAACCAAAGTTATGGATATACATAACTTTGGTTTATTTATAAATTCAACAAATAAAAACCCTCATTCTGGGCAAAGGTGATTCAATACGGCCAATTTTTAAACGACTGCGCGCGATCCAGTGGGGCCTGGACCTCTTCTGGCACTATAGGAGCTAAGGCACCAAGTGCGGAAGTCCGGAGTTGAACCGGAGTTACGGACCAGATAGTCCGTGTAATAACACTATACTACTTCCGCATCCTTGCAAGATACCTCTTGTACCTCTCCTTTTTCTCCTGCTTCCTTTTGAACATGGGGGTATTGGAATATTCCTCCACCCTTTTCATCAGTGGGGTTATCCCGTCAAGCAGATCATGCCAGGGCTGTATGGTGTTATTTATGTAGAGGAGCTCCTCCAGCTCACGAAGGGTGATGTCGGAATCCATCACGTTGCCTATGAGCTTTTTTACCTTGTCCATCCTGCTCCGGCCGAGCTGACCCCCTATCTTGTAGTTCTCCACGTCCGCGTAAATCCTGTGCAGGGCCCTCAGGCTCTCCACGGCCAGCCAGTCCCTTCTGCCGGTGATGCCTTCAAAATAATCATAAACCGGCTTTATGTAGTCGACGTCCTGGACACGCTCCAGCCCGTTTGCGACCATGCAGAGCCTCTCGAGGCCTATCAGCGCCACAGAAAAACCGTCTTTCATGTTTTTCAGGCCCGATACGTTGTGGGAGGTGGGCCTCCCCGAATACAATGGCTCCCAGAGAGTATACTCCAGTGTAGCGCAATCCAACATCCTGGGACGCTTTTTCTCCCCGCAGCTTATCAGTATCTCATTCCTGTAGCCCCAGGGCATCGGCCTGTGGATGTGCAGGGACAGGAAGGTGTCCCTTGTCTGGTCGGGCATGAGGTTCTCCTCCGGGACGCCCATCTCCAAAAAGAGCCTTTTTGAGAGCAAGTCCTCAGGGACTTGGAAATCAAAGTTGTATTTGCCCCGGGATATCTCCCTGACGCTCCCGCCGCCCTGGTAGGTGGGGTGGACCCTTCCCAGGTCTATCTTTAGTTTTTTGAAGAGGTCGAAAAGGCGGCTTATCTGCAGTCTTTGCATACTCTCGTAGTCGGGCCTTTTTTTGAAGTGGAGGCATCCGTGGACGTCCCCCATCTCGAAGGCGCCGAGATACATCCAAGATGCATCAGTCTTTAGTTGGGGAAAGTCCTGGAACCTGATGCAGCTCTGTATGGTGGAGAAGAGAAAGTCTTTTTTTGTATGGTTGAAGTAGCCCCCGAGCCTCGAAAGTTCGTGGTACTCTATAAAGCTGGAATTGAACGTCCCGTGGAACCCCCTGTGGAAGAGGGGTGATCTCTGCAATACCTCGGTATGGGGGTATCTGGGCAGTCCTTCCACCATCTTCCTGAAGTCGGCATAATGCAGGACCATTTTGATTAGATTACCCCCGAGAGTCCGTTGATTCAATAGTTATCCTAGACCATCTATTTTGATATCTTGTAATTAAAACATCATTTCCTTGCCAAATCGTCCAACATCTCCATTAGGAACCTCGCCTCTTTGTTACTGATCTTCCACTTTTTTACGTGGTCGACCATCATAAGAATGAGGCGGGTTTCCCCGCCCCAACCTCCCGCAAATCCGCCTCCTACCGTTAGCGTCACCAGCCGTTAAGGCATTTGAGGCATGTGCCCTCTACG
Source organism: Candidatus Altarchaeota archaeon (assembly GCA_016935655.1). The sequence continues at coordinate 3,234 of JAFGQM010000057.1, forward strand.
GCGCAGTTCTTGCAGACGTCAGCCCCGCAGAACCTGCACTTGGCCTCGTACTCCTCGCCGACGTCCATGACCCTCATACAGGCCTCGCAGACGTTGACCTCCATGTCCACCAGAGCAAGTGAAGCCATTTTGCTGTCGCTAATATAGACGATTAAAGGAAGTTATAGTTGCCGTCGGGTAATATTTCCTTGGGGGGATAATGTTATGTCGTAAAGATAACACTCATTAGTTACACTACGCCCTCTGTATCACATGCCATGGCAGGGACCTCTGCAGGGCCGGCTGTAGGAATTTAGCCACATACCCCACAAACCCCGGGTCTGGCTTCTCGGTCTTCTTGTAATGGGGATTGCTCCTCTCGGTGAACCTCACGTCCTCTATCCTGACTAAGTTGGAGGCCGTCCTCGGGCCAAAGACTATCTCCACCCCGCAGTCCCTGAACTCCTTTGGAACATAGGGCGCCACCAGCACCATACTGTTCATCACTTGGCTGTACCTGAAGCCGTATCTGCCCAACTCGTCTACGAATTTTTGCATGGTTACCACTTTGCCGATCAATGTATCGTCCATTTTTATCACGGTGATAGCTGAAGCTATGTATGTTTGTTTTCCCCCCATGAGCTTGGGATAAGTGAACTCGATAATTTGAAACTCGCCCTATAAAAACCTTGGGCTCGTATCACATGCCCAATACCCAAGAAACCGCGAAACCGAGAAGCGAAAAACCTATTATGGGCGGCAAAGCGGGGAGCGCGATCCTTTTGACGTGGGTAACGTAGTATATGGTCAACCCAAGGCCGAACATGGCGCCTATCATGGCTCCTAGAACATTCATCCAGCCGAAGTCCCGCAATACCGAGACGAAGAACACCAGGGGTATGGCTATGTCCCCCGTCCCAAGACCGAGTATGTCTTCGCTTGGTCTGACTCCTTTACGGGGTCCGGTCTTTATGCCTTTGGACGGGGTCTCGAACATGACCGGAAGGTCGCGCAGCCTTGACTGGTCGGCCAGCTTGAGCATGTGCTTTGTCCCGAAGACTGAGACGACATCATAGACGCTCAGGCCTATGACCAGGAGCAGGGAGGGAGCGAATCCCAGGGTGGCCCCGAGGAGGCCGCCTGCCCCGGCTATAGCGACGGAGAGGGTAACGTTCAGCACAAGGAATCTCCTTCTTATGAACCTTACCACTACTGTCAAAACAGCAAGAAGGATTATGGAGATCTCGTACTGCATCTGGGTCACGGTCTCCAGGAGGCCCAGGGCGGCGAGCAGGTCGTACAAAAGGAAGCTGTATACAATCTGAGAGCCCACGAATATTATCAGGACCTCCAGGACCTTGAACAGCAGCCTGCCCTTGTAGAACTTCATCACCACCAGCAGGACGGCCGTTACCGTTATTATGTATGCGAAGAAGAAGAGGCTATTGGAGACGTCCTCAACAGGCTTCCCCGTTATCGGGCTGGTCTCGCCCACCTGCGGTATGAGGTTATGACCGACATAGAGGCCGATGACCGTCGTAAGGATGAATATTGAAAGGAAAAAGGCGATCTTGTTCATCTTGCGTAGTTAAAGGGTATCCAATAAAAAACCTACCTTGAAACAGTTTTCAAGTGGCCGTGCCTGGGCTCGTATAGGTCCCCCTTGGTGAGCAGCTCCTGTATGAGCTTCTCAGCCGTTCTATTGTCAATGTTGTAGTACTCCCTGGCCTCGTCCAGGACCCTCTGCATCGGGACCATCTCAAACTCCTCCTCAAGCCCCTTGACTATGTTGGTCACCGTGTATATCTTGTCCCTCTCCGACCTTGGATGGTCTGTCATGATCCGGTCTATGTCAAAGGTCCCCCCCTCCTCCATCCCCACCTCTGTAAGCACGAACTCCACCAGCCGGATGGCCCTCTCGGCGTCCTGGAGCTCGACCTTCTTGCTCAAACGGAGCTTTGCGGAGGCCTCGGACAGTCTCACAAGGCCCTCAAGCTGCCTCGGAGTAAGGGGGACGCTGCCCTTGCTGCCCCTCTTCCTCAGGTTCACATAGTATTCCCTGAGGCGGACCATGGCCTCGTCGGTGAGCACGGACCTGATGTTCTTCTTGGTATAAGCTATGTATTTCCTTAGGAGCGTCTCGTCGATGGGCGCCATCAGCCTCTCCCGTATGGCGTCGAACTCGGGGCCCTTCCTGTCCGGGGCCTGCGAGAGCTTGTGCGCGCTGAGTATGTGGTCGGCCAGGTTCCTGTCTTTTTGTTCATCAAGGACGTCCTTGATGGGGAATATCAGGTCGAATCTCGAAATCAGCGTGGGTGGGATGTTGAACTGCTCTGCCGGAGGCTTGTAGGGGTCGAAGCGGGAGTACTTGGGGTTCGCCGCTGCCAAGACGGCACTGTTGGCCTTGAAGGTGGCGATTATGCCAGCCTTTGCCACGCTCACGGTCTGCTGCTCCAATGCTTCGTGGATGGCGCTCCTGTCCTCCTCGGACATCTTGTCAAATTCGTCTATTGCCGCAAGGCCTCCTGCCGCAAGGACCAGTGCCCCGGCCTTCAATACCCAGCCGCCCTCTCCGAACTCTTCTTTTTCCGCTATCGCCGTATTGTGGACTACAAAACCGTTGCCCATGAAATTGTGGTTCCCTTTCACGGTAACATCATAGACTATGTCTATCCCGCTTTCCAGGACGTCTATCAGCCCAATCTCTGATATCCTGTCCCAGAAGACGTCTGAATTGGCCAGGTCTTCAATCACCTCTTTTGAAGTTTTCCCGCCATCGGGCATGATGCTGCTAATCTCGCGCAGCTTTTCCACCGAAGGCATGCGTTTGCCGTCCATGTAGAGTGAATAGTACTTCCTGGGCAGGTCCATGCCGTGCAGGAGCGGGTCTATGTTCGGAACGATGTCAATGTTCGTATTGCCCTGTTGGAACCTATCCAACAATCGCTCGAGTCTTCTTCGTTTATCGGCGTCCCTGAATGAAATCGATGAATGGAATCTTTTTATGTTGTCCAATCCCTGTATCGTAAGCCTGTACTGCAAGTCCCTTACAACGACCTCCCTGCCTCCTATATGGCTCACATGCCCTCTTTTGTCCCTGGTAGCAATCTTGCTCATTATACCAAATCTTCTGAGTAGGAGGCCCAACTGTTTACTTAGCATATCGCTGCAGGTTAGAAATTCGATTCTTGTCCTGTCCAGATGGACATTTGCCTCAGAGTCATAGAGACCCTGGATAACGGACGCCAAAGACTCGTTGGGGAGGGAGGTTATATGGCTGGTCAGGCTTATCCTGTCCGATTTCTTCCCATGGGGGATCCCACAGAGATTGCATATCTCTGCCAGGGCCAGAAGGTCGATCCGTATGTAGGGCACTTTGCCTTTTTCCTCCAGCATAGGCGTTTTTGTGCCGAATAACTCTGAAACAATATCGACAAGCTGCTTCAAAAACTCCTTATCAGACGAATAGATTCTCACCATGGCGCTGCCCCCTCTCCTGTATATGCTCCCGTCCCCTGCTATGACGCCCAGGAGGTAGGCAAGTCCCTTGTCGTTTAAGGAAATGGGGAGTCTAAATCTCTTGCCGTCCCGTATCATACATGATTCGACGTTCTTGGATATCTCAAGCCATGGTACCCCGCTTACCGCCTGCAGTTTTTTCAGGACTGGAAGCCGGATTGACCTGGACTGCTTCCAAAAGTGATAAAGATTGTTTTCGTCAGTCCCCAGCCCAACTGCCGCTTTTCTCAACGAGCCAAAACAGGCCTCACAAGATCTTATAAGTTTTTCGACGATTTTTGGTTTTAGTGACACATACAGATTCGGCATGTCCAAAAGCTCCAATAGGGTCTCCTCTTTGGTCCCTGCAGGCAACGACCTGAAAGTGGCCACATACTCCCCCGGCTTGAGATCGCAGGCCTTTCTCCAGATCACCTCGCCATGGTCAATGGTCATGAGTTTGGTTCCGGGGGTCAATTTTATCCCATTGCCGGATCCTGTTGTCAGGGAATAAAGATGTCTTGGGGGCTCTATCTTCCATAGAGAGTCCAACCTTGACTTCTCGATCTTGAGGCTTCCATTGATGGCGAAGGTGGCATCCTCGCCAAAATCCGATTTGATCATCCCCTCTTTGACCTCACTAGGCTCGTTAAAGTTGTTTTCCACTACATCCCTTATCTTTGATAACGAACCGTCACTGAGCTGGATTAAGGTATCGCCATGCACGCATAGGCCCCCGCCGGTCGCAGACTTCCCCGAGACATAGATGCTCTTCGGGGCCAGCCGGTCCACGTATTTGAGTATCTGCGACTTGGCCGTACCGGGGTCGCCGATCAATAATATGTGCAGGTTGTCCCTGA
>JAFGQM010000058.1 GCA_016935655.1 Candidatus Altarchaeota archaeon
ATGATGCACTCAAGGGCGACCTGTACACGGCCATGACCTTGAACGGATTCGTCTACTCTGCCGCACTCGGGATTAGCAACGAGGCAGCAGTAGCGGCTATAAAGGAAGGCGCGTTGGCTGCGGGCCTGTCCGGCACGGGTCCGGCAGTGGTAGCCCTGACAAGGGACAGCCCGAGCAAGATAGTCTCGGCTTGGCAGACCCTTGATGGCGACATAATGACCACCAAGGTGAACAACCAGAGGGCGAAGATCATTGAGTGATTTTGTACCTCAACAGCGCAGCGACTCCACCCAGACCGTTGAGCTTCCCTCCGGGCTCGTAGTCAGAATTCAGTATGTGGAACTCCCCACGGGCGTTTTTTGCGATTTTTATGAGCTTCTCCATAACCTCTCTGTTCTCTCTGAAGTACTCATCTGAGATGAGTAGCGTCTCCACCGCTCCCGCCACCACCGCGTTTTTGGCTTCCTCAAACCCGTAGGCAGCCAGGCCGTTCTTCGATATCTCGAGGAGAAGCTTTTCCATTAACCTTGCTTCGCGCGCTATCCTAGTCTCAGACTCCACCTTGTCTGCTATCCCACCCTTGAGAACTTCGTTGACACCTGTCCTCCCCTCGGATCCTATGTCCGCAACAGAGGCATTCCTTGCGATATCAGGGTTTTTGCCGGTTAGGTACTCGTGGAAGTTCTTCTTTTCAAAACCCGGCCCGGCCAATATGATCCTCTCTACGTTCTCCTTCTTGACCTGTGCTGACAAGAGCTCTTCAAGCTCCTTGTAGAACTCTGACTTCCTTTCCTCCCTGCCTGGGGCGTATTTCCCCCCTATGTTCCCCTTCGTGTCCACATAATCTATCCTACTCTCTCTTACCAGAGCCACTGTCGCCTCCCCGTCGCCTATGACGCAGATCATCATCTTCGCCCTTTTGGCCGACTGTTCCGCATCTCTGATGTACTGGAACTCGGATTCGCTCCAGCTTTCCTTTATGATACCCAAGCTCGTGCAGTCATCCACCTCGAACGTGTGGTGGGAGCCAAAGGATATCATATCATCAGGACCTTCCACGATCTTCCCCAAAACTCGGAGGCGGTTGGCGTTCTTGTCAAGCTCTGCCTTCTCGACCTTGACCCCCAGGAATACGCTCTCCCTCCTGCCCTCGTCACCCCTGAGCTTGTCGTCCTTGCCCTTTATCCTCCTCTCAGTCCTGCCTTTGACAATGTCCCCCTCCCTGACGATTTGGCCCAGGTACCACAGGTCGTCCAGGTTCTCAGTCTTGACTACGATCTCCCCCTGCTTCAAATCACGCTTAAGGACTTTCATATTGTTTCTTTTTTAGTTTGACGGGACTTAAATATCTAAGATGAGAATCAGAGAGCGCCTTTTGCGGGCCGGGGACAGGATTGCGGTCTGGAGGAAAACAAGGAGCAGGGCGAGATACGGTCCGCCACCTAGGCCCAGGACATTGTACCGAGTACCCATAAAGCCGAGTGTGACCCTTTTATTGGGCGCCCCGAGGGCCTTTTATACTACTGACAGATATGCAGACAGACTCCTGCAGTCACAGAGCGTTATACGGGGCCATCTCGGCAAGAAGAGCGGTTTCATGAGGGCACCGCTGAAGTTGTATCTGGATAAAAGGGGCAAGGTAGCCTATGCCAAGCTCAGGATAGAGGGCCAAACAAAGAGGGCAGTCGACGATAAGCTGGTCCGGGAGATGGTCTTCAGGCCAGAGAAGACAAGGATCAGAGGGGTAACCCATGGCCAGATGCCGGGTGAGATCATAAAGGTGAGGGTGGCCGAAGCCAAGAAAAAGGCGGAAAGAACAGGCAGGAAATACGAGCCTCCGACGGATTTTGACGGACTGAAGTTCGTTTCTGACAAGAACCAGCACATGTATTTTGTCTTTCCAGGGGACGAATGGGAGATCAAGGAGATATATAGGTCAGAGTAGCTATAACTCTGCCTTGATTTTTTTAGCTACCCCCACCCCAACCAATTCGCCTATCATTTTCGTCTCGGCCTTTTTCAGGGCGTCCCTTGTTTTCAACCCCGCATCGAACAGCTTGCGCGCACGGACACGCCCGACGTTCCTGATCGTCACAAGAGGAACGAGCTCCTCCTTCACGCCATGCCTTAGCCTTATCTGGAGCCTCTGGAACTCCCTCGTTATCGGCGAGACATCACCAAGCTTCAGATGTGGCGCTATCTCGCTGTAGGAATAGGCCAGCCATTCGGCCACATCCAGTTTTATCCTCAACAGGCCCGGTGCAAGGCCGTAGTTCTCGAGGATGAACTCCTCGCTCCTTTCCCCCAGCCAGTCATTGAGCATCAGGGCGGTCTTGAAGCGGTTTAGGTAATCTGAAGCGGTCGTGTCGCTTAGTAGCTTGTCCTCGTATTCATAGTAAAGGCCCCATATGTCATCCTCCTCGCTCCGTTTTATGTTCAAAAGCGGGCGCATCTCATAGGAGTTGCAGAGTAGCTCTAAAAGACCGAAAGTGTTCATCTTCTCCACGTTCTCGGGAGTCTCCATTGTCACGATGAAGTTATGCGCGTCCTCAGGGTCCAGATATAGCTCGGATACCCTGCTCCCCAAGGGAGTGGGTACGAGCCTTGGGTTATCCTCTGTAAGCGAGCTCGCAGAGATGAAATCCCCCCTATTCTCCTCGCCCTTCCCCCTTATGAACCTCCAGTCCTCGAGCTGCATTAGGATCTTCTCGATCTTCCTTGCGAACTCGTCGTCTATACCGTACTCATAGGCAAAGAAGGTGCTTGAGAAGAAGTCCAGCAGGGTCTTCTTATCGCGGGTGAAACCGGAGGCTATGCTGGCTAGTACGTGCATCCTCAGGATGGGCTCTATCCCCAGCTGGGAATGGATGTCCTCCGGCTGCCCTCGCAAATACGTCTCTTCAAGGAACTCCTTCTCGTACTCGTTCTGGGCCAATAAAACTGATTCCCCATAAGAATCATACTTGGGCCGGCCGGCGCGCCCGCACATCTGGAAATATTCCAAAACGGGGATGTAATCCAGCCCCAACCCGCTGTATCTTTTGATGTCCCTGATTATCACCTTGCGCGCGGGCAGGTTGATGCCCGCTGCAAGAGTAGGTGTCGCTGATATCACCTTTATCCTGCCGTCCTTAAACGCGTTCTCTACTATCTTCCTCTGTGCGTTTGTCAGTCCTGCGTGATGGAATGCAGCGCCGCCCTTCACGCTTCTGGACAGCCTCTTGCACTGGGCGGTCGGTGGTGACAGCACCTCGCATATCTCTTTTGACAGTTCCTCTAACTTCTCCTTCATCTCGGTGTTATAGCTCTCCAAAAAGGTCTCGCCCAGTTTCTCAGCTACTGCCTCGGCGGAGTTCCTCGAGTTGACGAATATCAGAGCCTGCGCGCCCTCGTCTATGGCCTTCTTGGTCTCATCAGTCATGGTCTTCGCCTTTCCCAGCTCCACCTTCTGCGTGAGCTCCACGGGCCGCCAGTCGCTCCTTACAAGGGTTGCCCCCAGCCACTCGGCGAGCTCCTCGGCGTTGCCTATAGTGGCTGAAAGCCCCAGTATCTGCACATTCGGGAAGAGTTTCTTGAACTTCGCGATAAGGATCTCATAGGTGGGGCCGCGGTCCGTGGTTATCAGGTGTATCTCGTCCATGACCAGTAGCCTCACATTCCCGAACCAGTCGGGCCTTGAGCGCAGGATAGAGTCGCACTTCTCGGCAGTCGCGATCAGGACGTCGAAGCTCCCCTTCTTTGGCAGGAACTTCGAGTCCAGGTCCCCCATCTGCAGGTCTACCCTGTAGCCGAGCTTCTGCCATTTAAGGAACTCCTCGTACTTCTCGGACGCAAGCGCGCGCAATGGCACTACATATATCACCTGCCCTCCCTTCTCCAGGGCCTTTAGCGTCGCCAGCTCCGCTGCCATGGTCTTCCCTGAAGCAGTCGGGGTGCACAGGACCAGGGATTTGCCCTCAATCAGACCTGCCTCTACGGCTGCCTGCTGTGGCGGGTACAATTCCTTAATCCCCTCCCCCTCAAAAATCCTTTTCGCCTTTTCAGGGATCTTCAGCTCAGAAATCCTCATGACTTAGTTTTTGAGAATCGGAAGTAAAAAACAGAACGTTTTATTCGTTGCCGCATTATAATCTAAAATGGGTTTTGACAAAAGGGGCCAGACAGCCTTGGAGTATCTCCTCATACTGATCATAGCGTTGATAGTAGTCATAGCGATATTCATATGGGTCAACTCGACCCAGGAGGAGGCCCAGGGCCAGGGTAATGAGGTTGCTGAGGAACTTTGGAACATCTTCAGGGGCGGCACAGGGTCTACCACTTCCTGCGGCGACGGGGCAGTTCAGAATCCAAATGGCGATGGTGTTATGGAGCAATGCGACCCGCCAGCTATTAACAACCCACAATGCCCCAACCCAGCGGACTCTTGCGTAGGCCCTAAGTTTGTAGTCTATGATGGATTTGGGGATTGCGATTCTAGTTGTCAATGCCAGCAGGACCCTGCGCCAGCTGGTGTTTGCGAGTCCAGTTGCGGTGCACAATGTGAAAGGAATGATGACTGTTCCGGGGGCAGTGTCTGCCGACTAGACACCTGCGAATGTGATTTTGTTCCTCCTGAAGAGGGGTGCGAGTGTTTCGATGATATAGACAACGATTATGATGGCGACACTGACGAAGATGATTCCGGATGCCAGTGCAGGGATGGGGACGGAGCTGGGGGGGATCCAAACCTTGTGGACTGTGCGGACAGCGCTTGCGACTCTGAACCATATTGTGCCGATCGGGAGTATGAGGCGATTGGCTGCGGTTGGGACCCATGTGCCGACAGTTTCGACAACGATGGTGACGGGCTGATAGATGCTGCCGATTCTCTGGATTGTTCTCCTGTTCCTTGATTGCTTTATGACCGAGCTACTATAATTCTCACCTCTTCAAATAGCCTCTTATGAACTCCTCGAGGCCCCTAGTACCAGCTATCAATTTCAATTTGTCGTACCCCGGGATGCCGAACCTGTCATCTATCTCCTCCATGTTCTCCCTGTCGTCTGAGAGCACCACCACCCTCTGCTTCGGGAAGTCCCTCCTGATATCGCCGGCCAACTGGACGCCCGTCGGATGGCCTATAGGCATGTTTATGTCCTGCACTACAAGGTCGAACGGTGACTTCTTCATCCTCCCCAGAGTGGAGATCTTGCCCCTCAGCCTCCTTCGTTCTTCAGCGTTTCTTGAAGACTCCAGCTTCTTCCTCAATGCGTTTTGCTGCCTTTCTATGGCAGTTGCCCTCCTCAGCAAGATCCTCCTGGCCTCGTCGGGATGCCAGGCGCGCCTTGCCCTTATCCTTAGCTTTTTTGCTATTGTACCCGTCGTATTATGAATACGCGCTTCATCATCCACGAACAGCACGAGCTTAGGTCTGCGTCTAGCCATATCAACCCTCCAATATACCCAATACTCTCTTAGCCCTTTCCAGAGCAGGCTCTTCTATCCCCGGGTAAGAGACTTTCCCCCCTACAAATCTTTTCAATTCTAAAACCATCTCCTTTTTCCTTCGGTCTTCGTGCTCTTTGTCTAACGCCTTGAAACCCTGCAGCTTCTGCGGCCCCTCCATTCCGCCCTCGGGTATGTACCAGTCCTTGAAGTTCACACCGCAGCCAGCCTTGAACATCAGGTAGCCTAGGGGCGTCGCGACCGGCGGGACCCCGATGCCGAGTCCCCTGGCCGTTTCCTCATGGATCTTTGATCTGTTGCTGAACATGACATAGGCCACCATCAGGCTGCCTCCGGGGGGTATCGTTTCGCCTAGTATCCCAAACAGCTTTTCGTCCAATCCTTCTTTCTGCAAGTTTATTTTTTCTTCCCCCCTTATAACTTCCTCCACATATTCGCAGTCCATCC
>JAFGQM010000059.1 GCA_016935655.1 Candidatus Altarchaeota archaeon
CTACTCTTCCAAAGCCCCAGGAGCCGCCGCAGTTAATCCAAGTGTCACATCTACCTTTATATCCGTCCACGCACCTCCTGTCCTCCGCGCAACAGACCTTACCCTCTAGCAGGCACTCAGGATTTCCGTCCTTCATCTCTATCTCAGTCGAGCCACAGATGTCCTTGCAAGTACCGCTGTAGGACTTGTAGTCGGTGCAAGTCTTGTCTTTGACAATTATCGAGAACTCTGTTTCTGGCCGATCATCTTTGTATGTACCTACAGGCAGATACATTCTATGGTTCTTCTGCCAATCTACGCACGCGCACCATTCATCAGGCACCTCAAAATTCCAAACATAAGGGGGGGGTATGCATCCGGTATCATAAGTCAAGCCCGCAGGGAATCTGTTCAAATCTAGGAATTCACTGCAATCCACGTTATCATATTTGTCGTGGAAATGGTCAAGAATCGCGTTCTGCGTTTCTGGGCGAGGTTTAAGAGATGGATCAGTGTATATATCCATGGTAGGCACATTCTTGCTACCTGTGTACCGCCAAGTTAAGGGGATTATCCTTGGATTGCCATAATTGTCTTCCAGAAGGACAAAACCACAGCCTTGGGTACCGCAACAAGTGCTAGAGGTACAGTCGGCATAAGTCAAAAAAGGGTTCCTTTTCACATACTCGGGGGTAGAACCAAATTGCCCTATTATAGTAAAGGCCCCCTCAGGGATAAAAAAGTCATATGCGGAAGGTATGTAACCGATGTTTGCAGGGTTGTAAGTCTGCGTATAGCCCAGCTTCCAAGAACTGGGAAAGGCTACTCGATCTATGTCATAGCACTCATTCTCAAAGCAGATTTGGTAGTTCGCGCAGCATGGCTCAATGGGATTTCTCTGGCATTCGCCCCGGGGGACGCAATAAAAGCCATCATTTTCCCCCTCAACAGGATTATAGAAAAGATAGTCGGGTTTTATCACTCCGTCTAAATGAGCATAATTAGTATCTATGGCTAGATCATAGGTCCAAGGAAGAAGAAATGCGTTCCCGTCAATGTTCAATCCCGGAAAGTATGAACTAGGATGCGCCTTGCCACCGGGAGGTCCGGCCTCAAATGTTTTCCCCCTGTAGACGATGGATCCTGGGAGTAAGACTTCTTCATCTGGTCCTTCGGCCAAGAGCCTTTGCTCTTGTTCCCCCCCCTCACCTAAGTCGTCCACTGGCGGGAACTGGTCAAGCTTTGGCGCCCCTAGTATTATCGACAGCAGCCAGCCCCCCAGCAGAACAATCACTACGATGGCAATCACTACCAAAAGCAGGTACTCTTCGGAGCTCTCGCCCTTTTTGAGCCTGGAGGGTCTTTTCATTTGTCTAAGATATTATGGGCTAAAGTAAAAAAAAGGTTAGCCAAGGCACGGCTGCTAAAAAGGCTTTATTGCGGATTAGGGGCCTAGAGGGTACTGCCGCAACTTGAGCAGAACTTTGTCCCCACCGGGTATTCCTTGCTGCATTTCGGGCAGGTGACCGTGAGTTTTGCGCCGCAGTTGGAGCAGAACTTCAAACCCGGCTCCACAGGCTTCTTGCAGCTCGGGCACTTGTCGCCTTTTTTAGTCCGGTCCTTGATTCCGCCTTCTATGCCCTTCACTATGCCACCAGAAGCCTTGTACTCCATATCACTCTTGACCCTGTTGGCTACGTTGTCGAAGATTCCCATGGATAATGTAAGAAACAGTTTATTTAAATTAGACCCATTCTATGAAATGTTTTTCTTGTTGTTTTTGTCTATAACGGCATAATAAAACCATGAAACTCTGGATTATGTCCCTTTTCGCCGGGATTCTGAAGGCCACCATTGCCTCCGCCCAGGAGGCGCCCGTGAACACCACGGTAAGGGTCATACCTGAAGAACCTTTGTTCGGGGTCATAACAAGGGAACAGCTGATATTGGTAGTCGTCCTGATAGTAATCGTCTACATAATAGTGCGCATAGCCCTAAAGCTCCGTGAGAGGAACATGAAAAAGGCGCAGGCCATAACCTCGGAGAAAGACCGCGTGATGGAGTTGAGGGCAGAGAAGAAACGGCTCCAGGAGATGATGGACATGGCAAAAAGGAGCTTTTACAAGCGCGAACTGACTGAAGAGGAGACCAACAAGCTCATGTTCGAGTATAAGGAGAAGATGATAGCTGTGGACGCTGAGTTGAAGAGGCTCAGCGAAGCCCCTTAAACCTCGAATTCAAAAGGCGATATATCCACCTTCCCGAATCTCTTCTGGGCATCCTTCAGCCTCGTCCTCTGCTGCTTCAGGTGCTCATAGAAGACGCCAGGGACATTCTCCTCTTCTCTGTATATCCTTTCTATGCGGTCCAGGCGCTCAAGCTGCTTTGTTATCTTTATCGTGAACTGTTTGGTGTATTCCTGTTTCGAATAGTCTTTGCCCAGGGCTAGGTTGAAGAGTGTTTTCAGATCCCCATACCTAGGTATATAGCCTATGGGCGTCTCTATGCCCCCATACTCCTCGTGGGCCCTTCCCTCCATCCAGAGCAGCCAGACCTTCTTGTCCAACCTGCTGTTCAAAAATTCCCCACCTTCCTTAAGGAAGTAGTTGGTCGCGAAGATGAGAGGCGTCCGGTCCAGGTCGTCCCCGAACTTCAGATGCTTCTTTATGTAGACGCCGAATGGTATGGCTAGAAAGTCCAGATTGGCCATCGGGTCATGCCTTCTCACGCCCTCTTGTCCTATGATGGCTGATGTCGTCTCTGACTCCAGCGCGGCCCCGATAAACACCCCATGCGACCAGCCGAGTGACTGGTAGACTGGGGGGGAAGTTTCAGAGTCCCTGCCGCCGTAGATTATACCGTCGACGACGACACCGTCTGGGTCATCAAGCCTTGGGTCCGCGTTCTTGAGGTCCTTTATCCTGAATGTGAAGCGGGCGTTCTTATGGGCTGGCGGTATGTCCTTGCCTTCTGCGTTCTTCTTGCCCTCGAACCACTGGCCAGAATAGTTGACCCCATCCTTGGGCAGCTCCCTGCCCATGCCTGGCCAATATGGGACGCC
>JAFGQM010000060.1 GCA_016935655.1 Candidatus Altarchaeota archaeon
AGCATAACGCAATACAGCATAAAACAGATAAGCCTCGTAGTGACGGGGGACTATGTGTACATAGTAACCTACACGTCGACCCAGGAGTCATATGACGACTACCTCTGGGCCTACGAGAAGGCGAAGGAGAGCTTTGCGCTTCTTTGAGTTACACTACAAAAAATCTAAATCAGCAGGAGTTACACTACAATTTTCTAGGGTTTCCTCAAGTCCTTTTTAATCTTCTTTAAATCCCTTCCCACATAGCGTTCTACTTTTTCGGCATCCTTTTCCACTACGTGCCCAACATAACCACAGGATTGGCATAGATATCTGGAATCCAATGCCGTTGCCATTCCATGGCCAGAACGTAGACCCCTGTTTTCGGCTAGAGCATTCATAATGCTCTTCTTCCATTTGTTATACGAAGGGACTATATTCTTGCTTCCGCATCTGGGGCAGATTTTTTCGCCCGTGTATTTCTTAAGCCTAAACAAAGAAAAAGTTTCACTACACCCCCATCCACACTGATGACACCTTAATTACGAACAACATTTATACGGTTTTTATTCTCTTAAAGGAAGGTATAACATGGACAAATACACGCTTTCTGCGATAGTGCACAAAGAGGGGAAATGGTATGTGGCGACTTCCCCGGAAACAAAGGTTGCCAGTCAAGGGAAGACTGTAGAAGAGGCCCTGAAGAACCTAGAGGAAGCAGTGGAGCTGTACATAGAGGAGTTTGGGTATACTCCAAAGGAGGAACTGACACTGCTAGCTAAAATCCAAGTTAAGGATGGTCGAAAAGCTACCAATCCTGTCAGCGCGTGAAGTCCTGAAAGCACTTGCAAGGATTGGTTTTAAACCTGTAAGACAGAGGGGTAGCCATATAGTTATTGCAAAACAGACGAGGGATGGGAAGATAGGTGCAATAGTGCGAACTATGACGAGATCCCTCTAGGGACTCTAGATAGCATCTTGGAGCAGGCTAAAGTGTCTAAAGAGGAATTCCTTAAATTGCTTAGGAAATGACGAGGATGAATCACTGGTATTCATACTAATAATACTCTTAAAAATTTACACTACCTGTTTTTATCCATTCATCTTCAAACTTAAGGCCGGCAGCGGCCGGACGACCATCGGTTTTCGAACTGAGGAAGGGGATCCATCAACAAAACTGCAGGGGGGTAACCCCTACGCTGAGAGGCGTGCTCTATCACAGAAACGACACGCGCCTCTGCCAACTATGATGCGGGAACGCTGAGGTTCCAGGGGGCCGCGATGCAACGGTTCAATCTGCAGGATGCAAGGCGGTTTCGCCGCTTAGTCGAATGTCGTCATGTGGGCTTCCAGGCTTCAATTGTCTGGACCCGCTAACAGAAGAGTCCCTACGAGCCGCAGCCGGTACTTTCTTCTATGCACTCAGGGTTTTTTGATCAACCTTTTGCAGGCGAGCTCGTATCGCAAAGTGGGATGCGAGCCGGCGAAAAGGTTGCCTACGAGCCGCAGCCGGTACTTTCTTATACTCATCTCTTTTCGTGGACCGTCACCCTGACGTGGGGCAGGAAGACCCGTTTGTGCTTGTCCCCCTCCTTGAGCCGGACAAACCAGCCGGGCCTCAGCTCATCAGTGTGTTTGGTCTTGTAGTTAAGATATGCCACATTGGGGGGTTTCCCTTCGGGGACACTGCCCAGACCTACGCTCGTCCCGAATATTATATGGTGCCCATGTCGTATGGGGTGTGAATCCCCTCTTATCAGATTGCCCTCCAACACCCTCGTGTCATCAATGCCCAAGCCGCCTATGCCGGTGCCATGCGTGCTCTTGTCAATGAACTGCATCTCCGGGTGCTCGCCTTTGTTGTCGACTCTCAAGACTCCGTGCACCCTGCTGACGAAGTCAGGCATTCCCCTGGCCTTCTGCTCCGGGGGTCTGAGGAATGGCACGGGTACGTGCACCTTGCCCTGCTCCCTGCCCAGAACTATATCCGTGCTCTTGCCGGCGGGGACTTCTATTTCGACCACGTTTTTGAATGCCTTCGGCTGGTGGAACATCCTCCCGGGGCAAGGGGGGAACTCAAATCTTATTATTCGTGGCTTAGGTGGCATCTTGGTTATTTTAAAGAACAAAAGATTTAAAATAGCGGATGGCTCGCAGGGGTAAAGGACCGAGGAAAAAGCCAATGAAGGAAACACCGGAGCAGAGACGGGCTAGGATACGGGGGGAAGCGGGCAAAAGAAGGATACCGCCTATCAGGAGGAGGTTAGACTATAAAACAGCCTTGACCGTATACCGCGAACGGAACACTGTCGATGCGGGCCTTATAGAACGCCTGGAGAAGAAGTACGGGGTTCCCTTCCACCATCTTGTCACTTTGGCGAGGGACATAGTGGACATATGAGGACTCGTTTTTAATCTCCTTGCTTCAATACTAAACAGGAGGGCTTATGATATCTCGTTCTGACTTATTTCAGGGGGTTGTAGATGCGCTCCACCAAGAGGATTATTCAGTTTATTATAGCGAAGGCCTGAGGAGATACTTTGACCTAATAGGCATTGGGGCAGCCCGCCTTTTCATAAAGATCCTGCTGAACATAGACAACCTCGACAGGGAGGAAGGGAACGAGCTAAAGAAATTCTCCGAAGCCTTTTCATCAAGCTCCCTTTTGGTCGGGGACCGCGCCGGGACGGAAAGCCTGAGAGACGATGTAGTGTACCAGAGGTTCGACAATACATGCGTAAACCTCCACACATTCAAGTGCATATTGGGTGGGGAAGGCATAGCTAGGTTCACTAAAAGAGGCCAGTTCCTGGTGAGCATCGACGGCGAGGCCCTCAAAAGGTTCAGGGAGGAGAACGACCTCAGCAGGGAAGAACTGGCGAAAAGACTGGAATGCACGCCCCAGACCATCTACCGCTCTGAAAAGCACAACAGAATACAGGAAGACTTATACAAAAGGCTTGCAAGCATCGTCGAGGACAGAAACCTTGAGATGGGGGAGGTTACTCCAAAACCTTATAGATCTACAAGGGTCGGTCTACAGGACCGGATAAGACAGGACATCATGAGGGAGTTCTTCAGGCTCAAGATAAATACAATAGCCTTCAATACGCCGGTGGATTTCGCGCTCGAGGACAAGCCTGTGCTGGCCCCTGTGAGCCAGAGCGAGGCAGAGCTGAGAAGGAAGCAGAGGATTGCAAAAAACCTGGAGGAGGCCCTGGGGTGCGATGTGGTGCACATAACAAAGGTCAAAAGAAACTGCAGGCTCTCGCATGTCTACTGGGACGAGCTCGTGGGCATGGAGACGAAGGAAGAGATACTGGAAAGGTCATCATAAGATGAAAAGGGATCTGGAACATATAGTATTGATAACAACCCTGACAGCGGTCATAGCAATAGGTTTGATCATGCAAATAATCGGCGTTTCAGAAAGGGGGGCCCAAAAAACCACTGCAGAGGGCGGAGAGCCTGAGGCGGGGGTGCAGGAAACAGGCGACAGGTTCATAATCAAGGACGTGGGGGAGCTTCCTCTAGAGCCCAGTGAGCCAAGGCCGCTGGACTACCCAAAACCTACACAAGAGGGCCGGGAGGCCACATGCCAGGATGGCAGGATCGTCCTGATGGAGGACGTGGATTGGGGCTTGTTCATAGACTGCAAGGTGGTTCTCGGGAGGGACGACCTGCGCATAAGCAACAGTGAGTTCATACGAAGCCCGCTTTTGATAAACGAGACTTCAGGTGGAATCTTCGTGAACAACGTGCATCGGGGGTAGAGTCACATTTCAATAAGCGGGTGTTGGATTTGGAGGAGTTTTTTATTAACATGACGTTAATATGATATCTCATCATGGCCCTGACCCTGAGGGACGAGTTCGGAGATCTGGTAAAGTGGAAGGTGATACTGATTGTAGTGCTGGTGTTGCTGGTGATCTTTGTGGGGGCTGTCTTCCCTGGGCTGATATCTGAGCTAGCTAAGGGGGGGACTTATGACTACAAAGACGTAAAAGCCAAAACCGGTGTTGTCCATCCAGAGGTGTATGAAAAGCCCACAGAGCCCTCTTTCAGTGGGACGATAATGGAGGCATCTAAGGAATGCGGACAGGATAGTTACTGCACGGTGATAATGGATGACCAGAACGGTGTCAAATTCCTTTTGGAATACCCGAGGGCGTTCGGAAAGCTACGCAGCGGGTATAGAGCGCAGGGATCCGGGGATTTCCTAGGGGGGCTGGAAATCAAGGCTGATTGGGTTTATCCCATAGTAAGTTATGATTATATCGATGAAGCAGACAGGCAGTAAATGAAAGGGATCCTAGCCATCTGGTTTATAGGAGCTTTGGTTCTCACGATAGGGGCAGAGGCAGAGCTGAAGGTCATGATAACCGATTTGACCTTCAGAGATGCCAACTGGGCCGAGGTAACAAAAATAGGCCCGGGTGAGGACTTATATGTGGACGTGGAAATAGCGAATCAGGGGGATGTCTGGCTTCTGAACAGGAAGATAATGACGCGCGTCAAGCATATGGAGACCGGGACGATAGTCTCCCCCTACAACCATGCTGATGCCTTTTTCATCCATGACATAGACAATCCCCTTTGGCTCCAGCCCGGGGAGAAGACAGTCCACAGGCTAAAGCTGCCTATATATCTTAGCGCGCCGGCTGGCACCACAGAGGTGTATGCCGAGCTCTTGGAGGCAGATTCTATCATTCCGGGAGACCCCCCAAAGACCGTTCTCCATACCCTAAGCACCACGCGGGAATATCTAGGAGTCTACGTCCCAGGAAGCAGCTACAACTGCATAAGGATGACCAATATGGGGTATCCCGGTGACAGGGTTTTGCCGGCTGACATGAGCAAAGACGGGGTGTTCGAATTCGACCTTGAGAACTGTGACGAAAACAGCCCGATTGATGTAAAGGTGCACTTGTATTGCAGCGGGAAGACCGTTTGTGAGGTCAGTAGTCCCGGTATGGATAATCTGCGGTATTTCCAAGGCGATGATAGGGAGGTTGAGTTCACACTCGGGCGACTTGGTGATCCCGGGGACTCCCAAAGGGACATAAGGGCGGTTGTTGACAGGAGTTACTTCGACGTCCCGGGGGACGACGTAAAAAATTGCTTTGCCACATACTATGACGGGAACCCCCCTATGAAAGACTGGAAGCTTTTAAGGACCTACTGCGCATCCTTTGACACTGAAGGGGGTGGGACCACAGAACCCGCATGCAAGACTACTGATTATAACGTGGACATCAAGAAGTTCTACGTGGAGAAGGTGGTCTACAAGCCCGGGGAGAGTATAAAGGGGCTGCTTTCCATCAAAAGCGACGGCATAGACCTGCCTACTACAAGCATAGTGGACTTCACGGCAGTCAAGGCTACCGGGGAGACGTTCTGGGTCTACACATATCCCATCTCCGCAGGCCTCGGCTGCGAGCAGACCCTGGACATACCATTCATGATCTCCGGACTGACTAGCTACACCTTCTCCTTTGATGTCACGGCCGACATAAAACCCGCCCCCGGCGGGAACACCATAAAAAGGGTAACTCTCCAGCACACCGTAAACAAGAACTACGACAGCGTCACTTGTGATCCCGAGATACCAGAAGCCGCATCCGGGGTCGTTGCATACCACACATGTGAAACGACTACTTCTGGGGTAGCCACGTATTTTTTCGAAGAAAAGTTCATATTTGACCATCTTGAGAAGGTGGGTTCCGGAAGGCTGGAGTATGAGCTGATAACAGATTCGGCGACTGGTGCCCGCGGCATCATGGTGGACGGGGGCGAAAAATTCACCATATACTACAAGCGGGCGGTACCGTCGATGAGCCTCGACTTTGGATACATGTTGCTTATTATCTCCTTGGCCCTCTCCTTGGCAGGCCTAAAACAGGCCAGTGAGAAAAAAAACACGGGCTAGGGATTTTTATTATGCTGACCGTATAAATAAAG
>JAFGQM010000061.1 GCA_016935655.1 Candidatus Altarchaeota archaeon
GAGCTTGAGACGTCCACACCGTTTGACAAGTATTTGTCAACCCCATAAAGTTCACTATTCAGTATCCGGATGTTGTTTCCCTTAATGACGGCGATCTCCCCTATGAAGTGCCTGCAGCCGTCCGCAGGTGGCGCCGGTACTGGCATAAGTTGCTGGATTTTTATCGAGTCGAACCTTATGTATAAATTCTTCCCCTGCGCGCTGACATACACCTTGTCGAAGACCGGCTTGTTGTTCGCATCAAGGGCTTCCCAGGTGGCCCAAGAGGTCCTCTCTAGAGGAGACGTCAGGGTAAACGTCCCGTAATTACCAGCTGCTAAAAGGAATGTGATCTCCTCGCCGAGATGCGCATTAGCATAATTCTGTGCTTCAGCCAAAGTGAATTCGTTTCCAATGCTTCCATCATGATTTCCCGCGCCCGTAGGGGAGACATAGAACATAGTCTCCTCACAGTCATATGAGCAGCTTTCAGGGGCCTCGTCCCCGTTGCAGGAATTATCGCCACAATAGGTTATCGGGCCGTTCAGTGTGCGGTATTCCGTCCACATCGAGCCCATGAAGCCGGTCAGGCCAGCATAGGTCTTATCCCCATGGGATGAAAGGAACCTTCCGCTTCCAGGAATGCATTCCCCTGTGGATGAATCGACACCATAAGTCTCCCCCATATCATCTATGCTGCCTTGGAATGGGGCGGCAGGGTCAGGGCTGGCCCAGAGGCCCTGGGTCTGATACCTGTCCATGAACTCTATAGCGTAGCGGCTTGTCCAGAGGGCCTTCAACTCGGGCATGATATGCCCAGCCAGGGCAGTGTATTTCCATGGTCCGTTTGTGTTCCCGAGATAATTACCAATAGGATACCCACCATCTATATACCCACAAGGGTCTGCGACAGTAGTAGCAGTTTTGCAGGATGTGAACATGCACCAGTATTTTGTCTCCCCGAAGACTTCCAGGGCTTCATAGTCCCCATAAAGGACGACCCCGTCCTCTCTTTTCACAACCTGGCTCGATTCGGCGTATACTCTTGGTGACGCCGAGATAATAGTTTCCTTCATCACAGGGTCATCTAACATGACTGCCGCAAAGCTGATAGGCAAGAGCCTTCCGCTCCCCTGGCCCCCGTCGCATGGCCATTTGACTCCCGCCTCCTGCAGGGCGAATGTGTCTATCCCGAGCTGAACATAGCCTATGAGCAGGGGCATCTTTTCCTCGATAGGATCATCCAGCATTAGTCCTAATGCCGCCTCAGCATTGCTTAAGCCATAACCCTGGCCATAGCCAGGCATGTAATCGTTGCAGTGTATCAATTGGGCCGTACCCCCCCCACCGGGGTGGTCCATCCACAGCCTCAAGTATCGCGATGCCAATGCATCCATATCCGGGACTGACTGAATCCCGGATTTTGAAAGGCTAGGCAGAAGCTCAAGATGGAGCTCGTCTATAGACCTGGATCCTTTTTTAGCATCTATGTAAGGCGGCCGGAAGAGAGTCCTACCGTTGTCGACAGGTATCCTGTCGAGCACTGTGAGGACTGAAGCCGTCTTGAGACAGCCCCGCTCCCCCCCTGTCGGATTACATGCGGACGTTTGTTCATAAGGCTCCCTGCTTATTGCTTTGATCACGGTCGCATTACCGGTTACAGTCTTTGGGAATGTAGGGATTCTCGATAAATCAAAAACTGATGGCAGGTTTACGAGCGCGGCGATTCTGCTGTCGAATGCCTGCGTGAACGCGCTGTGGTCCACCTCCCAGCCGTTGTGGTAGTATTGGCCGTCATAGAAGACTGCAGGGGTTATGTCCTCTATGGTCACAGGCCCCAGGACCCACGGGTCGCCATTCACAAAGGTCCCGTTTTTGTAGCAATCGTCGAAGTACCATGTGACGTCATACTGTGATATAACATCTGTCTGGCCAGCTGGACAAATCCCATCAACGAAGTTGAGAAGGATAACCGCAGTAATAGCAGTATAAATCCCCAATTTCCAGAGTCTCGGGTCCATCAAATCTATTATTTTTAAGAGGTTAAAAATAGCATAAAATCAGTTCCTCATGCTCGTTATCGTGCTCGGAAACCTTCCGCCCCTCCTGATGAAGTCCTTGGCCGAGTATTTGTTCACAGCCATCACAGGGCCCCCGCCGAGAAGCCCGCCGAAGTCCACCCAGTCGCCCGCCTTTTTACCGGGAACAGGTATTATCCTTACACCGGTTGTTTTATTATTTACTATCCCGATCGCCAACTCATCCGCAATGATGGCGGATATCTTCTCTGGCTCGATGTCCCCAGGGACCGTGAACATGTCCAGGCCCACGGAACACACGGCAGTCATGGCCTCCAGCTTGTCTAAGGAAAGCGCGCCTTTCTTGACGGCTTCAGCCATTCCCGAGTCTTCGGTCACAGGTATGAAAGTACCACTTAAACCGCCAACATTCCCGCTGGCCATTGTCCCGCCCTTTTTGACCGCGTCTATCAGCAATGCCAAGGCGGCAGTGGTACCATGGGCTCCGACGACCTCAATCCCCATACCCTCTATTATGCGCGCGACCGAGTCGCCTGCAGCCGTTGTGGAGGCTAGAGACACGTCTACAATACCAAAAGGCACACCAATCCTTTCAGCCAGTTCCCTCCCGATCAACTCACCTGCGCGCGTTATCTTGAATGTGGTTTTTTTGATAATCTCGGAAAGTTCAGTCAGGTCGCACTCCCTGTTCTTTTCTACAACACTCCTGACCACTCCCGGCCCGCTGATGCCGATGTTTAAGGAAAAGTCAGGCTCGCCCACGCCATGGTACGCCCCGGCCATGAAGGGGTTGTCCTCGGGCGCGTTCGCGAATACCACCAGGCGCGCGCAGCCGGAGCCGTCGGTCTTCTGGGAAACGCTTTTTATCGTTTGTCCCGTTCTTATGATGGCGTCCATGTTCATGCCTGCTCGAGTGGACGCCACATTCAAAAACGCGCATACCCTTTCTGTCTTTGAAAGAACCTCGGGCAACGAATCTATGAGCTTCTCATCCGCATTTGTCATCCCCTTCTGCACCAGCGCGCCGTAGCCGCCTATGAAGTCGATTCCTGACTCCTTGGCAGCCTTGTCTAAGGTTTGGGCGATCTGTAGCAGGCCATCCTTCTCTTTAACTGATTCGACAATCAGGGAAACCGGGGTGACAGAAATCCTTTTGTTTGTTATCGGGACGCCGTATTTCTTTTCTAAAAACTCGGCTTCCTTCACGAGCTTTTTCGCGTATGTCGTAATCTTCTCATATACGTTTTCCTTAAACCTTCCCAGGTCAGAGTCGATGCAGTCCTTGAGGTTTATCCCCAGCGTGACCGTGCGGATGTCGAAGTTGTAATACACCGTCATCTTCACTGTTTCGTAGATCTCCTCGATTGAGTAAGCCATTATTTGTCGACAATCCTGACGGACTTTATCCTTAGAAACTCACCGACTACGCCCTGATATTGTAGTGCGCTCTTTTTGCCGTAATTCTTAGGAATGGAGTGGTCAAGATATCCAGTCACCTCGAGGGTCTTACCACCGTACCTATCCATGTCCAGATCGGGGACATATATCCCGCCGACCCTTGCCCCGCCCTTGGCCTCTATTGGGATTCCCTTTACAGTTATCAGCTCTTTTTTCATAGCCACTTCATACCCTGTGCATGGTCTTGAATATCTCCTCGTGCTGGACCTGTATCTTAAGGTTCATCTCTCTCTCTATCCTGCCCATCCTCTCCTTGATCTCGTCCATGTTCAGCTTCGATTCGGCCACATCCACGAACATGCTCATGACGAAGTAGCCCTCCATGACCTTCATGTCCACGTCCTCTATGTTGATGTTTGCTTCGAACAGGGCGTTGGAGATGCGCGCGACTATGCCCTTCTTGTCCTTCCCGATGACCGTTATGAAACAGAGTTCCTTAGCCATTTTGATTTGAGAACTAGCGGATAATTTGAAAGGGAGGGGTAATAAAGTTGATTTATTTCAAAAACTCGTATGATAAATGCGTGCTATGTTATCCTAAGCACATCCCTCACCTATAAGCTTTTTGTAATACTGATCTGCTTGAATCACGCTCTCTGCCATGGTTACTTGGAGTATCTTTCCATACTCATCTTGCGAAGTACCTATGTCCTCAGGTTTCGAATCCGGTGGGTTTCTTTTCTTTTTCGGTGTTTAAACAAGAGAAATAAAAAAATAAAAAAAGGAGAGGCTTATGCCTCTCTTGCAGTCGAGTAAATCACCTTCAGAGCCACGATTATGGCTGCTGGGGCTACAAAGACCGCTAGCATACTGACCAGTCCGGTCAGGAAAGCGGCGACTGCTCCAAGGCCTATTGCGCTAAGAGCGCCAAACCCTGCTGAGCCGGCCATTATCGCAATCGTAGCCACCAAGAAGGATATTGCCTCCCTTGTCGTTACGTTCACAAGCCCTATTACTATACCTAGCAGCACAAGGAAACCTGTCATGCCTCCTGTTATCGCAATGTCAATCTGCGTCACACCAGCCGCGTTCAATCCAGCTATAAGGCCAGCTACCAAGGCTATCAAAAAGCCTATGATAAAGGCCCAACCACCTATGGCCTTGCCTTTCTTCGATTTGGAGAATTTGCCTACATATTCCCCCGGCTTTGTAATGACATCTTCTAGTTTGTCGTCCCCACGTTCCATAATCTCATCAGCAACTTTTTTAACCATTTTTTACCTCCCAGAAATAAACCGTACCTTACTGCTTAAATAACGGTTACTCAAATAAAAACTTTTAGAACTTATGGTAAGAACACCGCTGCAGCAATCACCGTGGTCCAAAGGCCGTGCTTGTTGCCCTCGGCGGACTGGACTATGTGCTGGGTCTTGAATATCTTGCCGCTGGCCTTGTACACCTGCTTCCTCTGGTCCCAGGCGATGTTTATGTCGAAGTCTATGCCCAGGGTGGTGGCCAGCATGGTGGCGGCCAGGTCCTCGGCGTATTCACCGGTCTTTTTCGCGGTTTCCCCGTATGAGTGGTGCTCTGAGATATAGCCATACCCGGATTTCCCCTTCGGCAGGGCAAGCCCTATGGCGGAGGACACAAGCCTGTTGGGCTCACTGGTCTCGTTCCTTGCCATGACGACGTATGTTACCTCCCCGGCCTCCAATAGCTTCAGCCCCCTCTTGGCAGTTATGAGTTTACACTCCGGTGGGAATATGCTGGAGACCATGACAAGGTTGCACTTCTGGATTCCGGCCTTCCTGAGGGCCAGCTCGAAGGATGCCAGCTTGTCCTTGTGTACCCCCACACCCTTGGTGAAAAAGCATTTCGTCGGTATCATTTTTTCTCTAAAGCACTGTTGAACCTCTTAGGCTTCCTGTTTTTCCAGGCCTTGGAATTATAAGCGTAGCTTGCTAATAAAGGCAATGCTATTGTGGCCTCGCAGAAGACCATCTGCTCGCTGCCGCTGTCCACCTTGCCCCAGGAGTGCGCCTCCTTCAATGTAGAACCCGAGAGCGCGCCGTCCCTCTCGTCGGCGACCGTTATCTGGACCGCGTATTTGTGCATCTTCCCCTCCTTCCCGAGTATTTCCGCTGCCACCGGGGTATCCTGTGCGAAGTTCTTGGGGACTCCTCCACCTATCATGAGCAGGCCCGTCTCCTCTGAGGCTACCTTCAGCTTCGTCAGCTCTAGGAAGTCCTTGGCGCTGTCTATGCTGACCTTCGGTTTCTCCCCGCGCTTCTCTTGGTGGTAGATCAGCCCAAAGCCTGCGCTGCAGTCGGAGAAGGCGGGGACGAAGATTGGTACCTCCTTCTTGTAGGCCCCCAGGACAACGGATTCAGCCTCCGGCTTGTTCCCCTTTAGGTATGCCCCCATCTCGGTTATGAACTCCCTGGAGGAATAGGGGCGCGGCTCTAAACCATCTGCAATCTTCGCAACGGTCATGTCGCAGACGCGCAGCTCCTCCTCATCTATATACGTATCATAAATTCTATCAACCGAGTTTTGCCTCAGGGCCTCGTCGTCTGCCAGCGGACTTCCAAGGTAGTGCTTGAATCCCAGGCCCTCGAAGAAGTCTTGGTCGACTATTATGGCCCCGGTGGAGACTATTATGTCAACCATATCGTTCTTCACCATGTCGGAGACAACCTTCTTCAGCCCTGCGCTGAATATGGAGCCTGCAAGGCACAGTATTATGGAACAGTCCTTGTCCTCCAGCATCTTCACATATGTCTTTGAAGCAGCGGCGAGGTTCCTGGCCTGGAAGGACATATGGGAAAAAGACTCGATTATAGGCGTGGAGTCGAATTCTTTTATGTCGATATGCTTCAATTCGTCCTTAAGAAAATCGCTTTTTTTCATTGAAAAATCATTTGTTTTTGTCTAATAAAAATTTGCTGTTCAGTAGGCCGACGGTCTTGTAGACCAGCTTCGCGGTGATGAAATCCGGCCCTTTGTTTAAGGAATTCGGGCAGAGCTCGACGGCGTCGAACCCCACGACCTCCCTTTTTTCGATAACGTTCCTGATTATGTCCAGCACCTCGTACCAGCCCAGCCCTCCGGGCTCCGGGGTGCCCACCGACGGAATCAGGGAGGGGTCAAATACGTCCATGTCGCACGTTATGTAAACCCTCCCCCCCAGTTTTTTTATTATGTCCTCGGTGCAGTCTCTGTCCCTCATCCTGTGGGCGAAGAAGACCGTGCCCTTGTATTTTTCCTTTATCAAGTCGGCCTCCTCGTCGCTCAAGCTCCTTATGCCCACCTGCACAGCATCGGCATGCTCCCTAATCCTGCCCATGACGCATGCGTGGTTGAATCTTGAGCCCTCATACTCCCCCCGCAGGTCAGCATGCGCATCAAGCTGCAGCACTGTCAGGTCCTTGTAGAACTCCTTCAGCGCCAGGAAAAAGCCCACAGAAACGGAATGCTCGCCGCCCAATATGATCGGAAACTTTTTATCCTTTAGTATTCTGGTGCAAGCCGCCTTCACCCTTTCCACCATCACCTCCGGCGCGTCCTCGATCACCAGAGGGTCCAGAGTTGCAATTCCCGCCTCTGCGGGGTTGGAGTCGGTTTCCTCGTCATAGAGCTCCATGTTACAGGAGGCCTCTATGATTGCCTCCGGCCCTTTTGCTGTGCCTTCAATGTAGGTGGTCGTCTTCTCATACGGCACCGGAAGTATCACGAACCTTGCGTTTTTGTAATCCGAGAAGTCCGAATGAAGGCAGCCGAAAGATTTGTCCATACCTGTCCTTTCATTTGTCATTTTTAGAATAAATATGCGCATGTTTTTATCCCTTTACCGCTTTATCTAGGTATGCCCGTCAGACACATACGAAAATGGGTTTCCAAGAGAAGAAAGCTTAAGGAGTTCGACCCGCGGCCCTATTATGACCATCTCTTCAAGACGAGCAGCGGCCATACCTATTGGATTGACAAGCAGGGCAGGATGCACGGCAGGGAGAGCGTCGAGGGCGCTAGGGTCCTATACGTAGCGGGGTTGAATCCTATGGGAAACCATAATAGGCTCATTGCCCTAGGATATGACAAGAAGCATCTAAAGCGGGTGATAGTCCCGCACATGCTCGAGTCTGCTACCAAGCCCAGGAGCGGCAAGAGACTTCTTGTAGTCTTCGGGCGTGGCTCTAAGAGGGCAGCATTCATATCATCGCCGTTGCAGTAGTAGGAGTCCAATTACCTAAATAAACTCATTTTTCATACATCTGAATCACTTCTTCTGTGCTCGTCGCGTCCTCAGGCTTCTTCTCCCTGAACTGCTTGAACCTCGGGAACCTTAAGGAAAGACCCTTCCCCAGTTCATCGGAGGCGCATGTGTGGAGCGGGCTCTCGGTTATCTCCGCGCCAGAGATCTCCATGACCACGGCTGGCTCGAACCAGACGTCCGGCTTCATGTCCCTGTGCGCGCGCACCCTAGCCGGCTTCTCCCTAGCGACGAATTCCTTAAACCTCCCTGGCATGTCCTCGAGGATCTCGTCGGTGAAGCCCGTACCGACCTTGCAGAAGGTCTCGAACATGTCCTTGTCTGCGTTGTAGACCGCCCCAAGGACGGTTCCATATACCCCCGCCCTCTTGCCGGTGCCCATGAAAGCGCCGACGAGAACGAGGTCAAAGGTATCTACCAGCCCCTCCAAATAGTCCTTCTTCCACTTTATCCAGAGCCACTCGCGCGCGCCTGCGCGGTAGATTGAGTCGTAGGACATGGACTTCGCCATGATGCCTTCCGTGCCATGCTTGAGCCCTTCGTCGAAGAATCCCCGGATTTCATCCAAGTCGTTGGATACAATCCTGCGCGCGAATGTGAGGTCCTTCGATTCTTTGACGATTCCCTCCAGCTTCTTTCTCCTTTCCGTATATGGTTTTTTCAAATAAGACTCTTTCTCAAAAAACAGTAAATCGAAGAGGAACACCCTGATGGGTATCCTCTTCACGTATTCGTCTATGTCATACTTCCTCTTCCTCTGCATGAGAATCTGGAACGGCTGGAGCCTATTGCCCTTGACTGCTACCACCTCCCCCTCCAAAATAACCTTGTCAGCCTTTATGCCCCTTTTCACCAGCCCTATGACATCCGGATACTGCGCTGTGATGTTCTCGAGCCTTCTAGAGAAGATGTTTATTTCGGCGCCGTCCTTGTGTATTTGGACCCTCTCCCCATCATACTTCTCCTCCACGGCGAACTTCTCCATCTTCTCCGGAATCTCCTCCAGTCTCTGCACCCTCTGTGCGGCCATCATCTTTATCGGCCTTCCCACGATCGGCTTAATTCTTTCGACTCCCTTCAGGCCCCCAGTCGCCAGCTCGCGCGCGACCAGGCCTATGTCGGAGGAGATGTTGTAAGCGTTCTCGATTATGGGTCGGTTCTTCTTCTCCCTCGCATAGAGTGTTGCAAGAGCGTCTAGGAGGGTCATCGCCCCCGTCCCCAGCCTGAGGGTCTCGAGGCCTATCCTGACTATGTAGCGCGCTTCCAGGGGTTTTGCCTTCGAAAGCAAACCCGCCAGCGTTTTTATCTTCACGTCCTGCGATTTTTTACCCGAGGCATTTGCTATCTTCCTTAGGCTGACGAACACCTCATTGACCGTGAGCTGGCCTGTGTCCTGCCCTGTGAAAGAGGCCAGGGAGAATCCCTTCCCGGAGCCCATCATACTCTCTGCTGTGGAACCGAGGTCGCCGATCTCCTTAAACCTTGCGGTCACCTCACTAGGCATCCTGTGGGAGGCCATGGAGATGGCATGTATCATCGTCTTGTCGCCTATCCCCAGGACGATGTCCTCATACTCAGGGGCAAAATGGCCGAGGCACAGATACGCCACCTTGTCAATCTCTTCCCCCGGGGTCTTTTTGAAGAGCTCGACTAGAAACTCAGTCATCTGCAGGCGGGAGGAAGTAGACTCAAGCTTTTGGAAGTATTCTGCGACAACAGAGAACGGCATGGAATCCATACATTAATTTTCAGACCAACTCAGAAAAATTAAAAACTAGCAAGTGTTGCCCCACAACCCTATTATAGCAATGATGTCGCTCAGGCCTACATTACCGTTTGAGTCTATGTCTCCGACGGGTCCTGCAGTCGCCCAGCGCGCCATGACTTGAATAACATCTCCGAGACCTATGTTAGTACCTCCATCTAGGTTAGCGTTATTATTGATGCAAGCCGAGTCCTTGCAGAGGTCGTAGGTGCACAGCTCAGCGTCTTCACAGTCTGAGTTATCATCGCACAGGATCTCACTACCTATTGGTGTGCATGGCAACCCTTTGTCGCGCCTCTCTGCTGGCAGGATGTTCAAGTTGTCCAAGTCGTCTACATCCGCCCCGACCGCAGGCCATGGTAGCTCCTTGCACCAGAAAGGCGGGGGCATTGGGGAATCCCAGAATAGCGATGCAGGCATATTGAAGTCAGCCCAGGCGGATGGAGGCTTCCTGCCGTCATAGCCTGTTTGACTATAGCAGTAACCATTGCATGTTTTTATTCTCGGACCCGCAAAACCCGCACATAAATCCCCGTTTTGTGGGCAAACCCCCGGCGCAGGCACAAGCGTGGTCGTGGGACCTGTATTGTACTGTATGAGAAGACCAGTGTATCTATTTTTCTCAGCCCATAGGTTTGTCATTTTAGTATCAAATGGTTTGACGCACCCCTCGGGAAAAGGATAAGCAGTATTGCAACCAGGACTTCCATAAAAAGACGGTCCAACATTGCCAATAAACGAGAACATGTCCCCGATAAGAGGCCAAGACCTATCGTCGAAGGTTCCAAATCCTCCGGCCTGTGTCCCAGTTATACGGTTTCTGAAAAAGATGTTTCTAGGACCTTGCTTTCCCCAGATGTTGTCATGCCACATGGTAGTCCCCTCCCCCATACCCGTGCGATCCGAGACCCCTACATTGCCTTCAAACAAATTTTCTTGCGGATACCAACCATGCAGCATTATATACGAAGCCTGAGGACGAACATCCCTAGCATAGTTGTAGGCAAAGACATTCCCAATAGGTCCGCCCTCGAATTTCACAACCTGTTCATTGTTCGCGAATATATTGTTCCAAACAAGACAATCTGTAGCCCCCCCGACAACGTTCATTAAATGGGAATTCGCTACTTGCCCTGCCCCGCCCACCTCAATCGGAGCATTGTATTCTGTCCATTCGAATTTTGAAGATTCTACAGTTACGTCACGGCTGTTTCTAATCCCGAGAAGCCACATCTGCCCCCAATACAAATGGACGTTTTTTACCCAGCAATTAACCGCATAGTTAAATCGGACAAGCCCGTCGTAGCCCCAAGACTGGTCTCTTGGATAAGTAATACTTTCTGGATGCCTTATTTTAATATCTTCAATTCCAGAATTTACAATCGGATTCATTATCTGGACCCTCTGATTTATAGTAAAACCATCCCTCAATGGCCTGTCAAGTGTAATCGTATTCCCGTTCACGCTCGAAACCCTAATTACTTGAGAAATAGTATTAGGGTATGTAGTATCATCGATTTTTGCCGGATCGCGGTCTTCCATAATCAATAGATATGTTCCGCTTGCAATGCCCTGTGTCGAACTCAGAGTAAGCTGCTGGCTGTCCCGCGTGTTTCCTGATACAACCGAAATAGTAGCTCCAAGAGAGCCGTATACTATGACTGGTGGTGGGTCAGTGCTTTTGGGCCCTATTGTGATTGTGCTTTTATCTATGCCTGCCCCCTTCAACACTACATTGCTTTTCAGGGCCAAAGTCTGAGAACTCAAAAAATCATAGCAGCCTTCGGGCAGATAAACGACCGTTCCCTTTCTTCCGTCGCCGAAGGCTGCAGCAGCTGCATTAATTGCATTTTGCATCGCAATATAATCGTTTCCGCCATCGCAGGCCGGATTCGCATTATAAGGCGGCTGTGTGGCATCTATGACCGGCCAATCTGAAGTATCCGGAATCCCTCCGTCCACCCCGGCATATGTCCAGTCAGGTATCCTGTCCCTTGGGATTGTCAAATCCCCAAGGTACAATGGCGTTGATGAGAGGCCGGTCGGCAAAAAAGCAAGAAGAACAAATAAGCACAACATATCCATTCCCTTAAAGATCTTTACATTCATTTCTCTTGACTAACAGTAGTTACTCCACAATCCGATTATCGCCAATACATCACTCAGCCCCACGTTGCCGTTTGAGTCTATGTCCGCTATGGAATCGGTGGTCGCCCAGTGGGCTATCACCTGTATGATATCACCAAGGCCGATGTTTGCTCCATTGTCCAGATTGGCGTTCTTGTTTATACAGGAGGAATCCTTGCATAGGTCGTAGGTGCACAGGTTATCATCAGTGCATTGGGAGTTTGATGAACATGTCGGTCCGCCGCCAAAACCTTCATCAACCAGACCGTCGCAGTCGTTGTCCAAGTCGTCGTCCTTCTCGAACCCGCCGATATAATAGCCATCCGCTTTGTTGCAATCGCAGTAGCTGTTCCCGTTCGGATGTATGTTCGGGTTGAAGTCCACACAGTCGACCAGTCCAGGGTGCGCGCATCCCGAGGTCTCATACTCGTTCGCACCGTATCCGTCGCCGTCCTCGTCCAGGCAGACAGAAGCCCCCTGGGCATAGTTTACCAGCATGTAGGCCGAGAACGGATTGACAGAAAGTGTGTAGCCATCGCCGAAGTTCGTGATGGCTTGGTGTTGCATATTCACATTCTCAGTGTCCTCATTCGTCAGGGAGGGGTCGCTGCCCGTCACCATGAAAAGTTCGGCCTTGGCCGAGGGAGCATAGTTCTTTATGTTGAAGACGACATTGGTCGGCGTGGCCCTCAGGTCTCGGTTGATTATGAGATACGAGTATCTGCCCCCTGACTTGAAGGGGTAAATCTGGATGTAGGGCACATCTAGGGGGTAGTACCAGTTGCTCAGCCCGAAGTTGGAGTTGTGGCAGGAGCTCTGATGCGACCTCGTGCAGCCGTAGGACTCAACCAGATTCGCCCCCGGGCCGAAGGGATCGAATGTTTCAATATTCCCACTCAAGGTATGCTCTATGAAGTCGCCCCTCTGGTACTGGCCGTACATCTTGAACGCATAGTAAGCAGGCCGTTTCCTTATGTTCGGGTAGTCGTCCATTATGGGCCATGAGTAGGAGTTCTGCCAGTAGTAGGGGGACTTGCCGAAACCGCCCTGGTAGACGAAAAGCCCCAGCGGGTCCATCCCCGTCTTTTTCATCATGACGCTCATGTCGAGCCATGAGATGCCGAAACCGAGGCTGTTCTCCAGCATCCACACATCCTTTAGGCTGCTGCCCAATGGGCCGCTTGGCCCGTATTCGTATATGCCGAGTATCAAATCCTTGCCATAGAAGGTTTGGACGACCTCTTTTTGGTATAACGTATATATCCTTGCATATTCAGCTTCACCCAATACCCTGTTGAAAAAGAGGTTCTTGTTTACAGATACTTGGCTTTCTGAGTAGGTGGTGGGCGTTCCCTGCTCGTTGTAGACTGTCGGAGTCCTGCCGCTGTAATACTTGGCTGGCATCCAGAACTCTGCCTTGCCCCCTCCGGTATTCGCCTTTTCCTCCTTTAATGTATTAGAGTTGAGATATGTCGAGTCATACCATACATTGAAGCCTAGGAGCATCCTCACAGGCTCCCAATAAGTGGAGGCCATGAACCTTGTTATCTTGTCGGTTGACCAGTCGGCGTAGTTCGCAGGCGGCCACTCGCAGCCGTACATGTCACTGCAGAGGAGCTCGTTGCCCAATTCAAAGAAAAACCTTGGGAAGGAGTCCTTCCAGGACGAATAGCCATAGCTCTCCCTCTGTGAGCCATATGCGGTCTCATTGTCTCCGAACATGTACTCAAGGAGGTTGTCGTACTGTTCTCCGCTGAAGACCGCAGAGATGACGTAGTCGGGGTTCGCGCCTGTCAGCTCGTTGAGTTTAAGGAACTCGCTGATGCCCATGACCTCCTTGGGCCTCCCCAATGCTGGACCAACGAGATTATCCCACGTGAGCTTGTTTGCCCCTAACCCACCGTATCTTAGACTTCCTGGCCTGAGTGCAATAAGATTGTCTATGTAATTCTGGCTTATTTGCCAGTCCGTATCGAGGGAGGCGTCTATCAACCTGCAGTGGTCGACCCAGAGTGTCCCTGCATAATACAAGTTAATACGCTTAGTGTTCGCTCCATTGCCCAAGGATGGGTGCGGGTCCTTCAGCCAGCACTCGTTGGGCACTGTGAAGTCCATATAGTGCTCCTGCCAGTCGCCGGTTACAGACACCTTTTTCCTCGCATTGACATTACAGCTCGGGACGCCGTCCGGGAAATAGACCCTGAATTCTACGTTGTCCTGGGTCGGCATCCCCGTCTGTTTCATATAACAAGAGAAGCGATAGGTCCTGTTAGGTATGAATGTTCTTCCAGACTCCCACTGGCCAAATCCGCCAGGCAACGCGCTCTGCTGGGTTGCAACGACCTTCAAGGACTGCTTCCCGTCATAGAATGTTGAAGTGTCATAGGACAATGTCAACCCTGTGACATCGCCGCCCCACTTGCTACTGTCGATGGTCTCAAACCAACTTGTCCCATCCTCAAAATCTGAGTCCCCCAGGAAGTTCATATATAAATTCATACTAGCCCTGCCTGCCCCCTCAGGCAGGTGGAAGCCCATCCTCTTGTCCTCTGCCTGGTCTTGGATCGGGTCGTTTGAGAAGGTGGCAGTCACGGTCGCCGCAGAGATTAACGGGCACAAGACAATCACACAAGCTACAATAGTCAGGGCTATAACGAGATACATATACTGCCTGAAGTATTCATCAGTCGGTTCTGATGCTATTGCCATCGGGCTACTATAAGGGTTTTTTGCTTAAAAACCAGTCCATACCCTATGACCTAGAAAGGCACAACCTTCAGACTAACCCAGAAAAATCACTGATGTGGCAGTCAATTTATCAACCCTACATCAGAGGGAAGATGACTATCATGCAGGCCAAAAAAGCCAATACTGCCACAAAATATAAATACTGCTTGAATTCGTCGTTAACGGGTCCTGATTCCATATTTTTGGGATATTATTGCAGTTTTATCTTTAAAAATGGGCCTATCTCGGTTTTGGGTATCTGGCACCTCTCACTCGGTTCCTTCTTTCCTTTGCCCTGTAGAGTGCTTGGTCGGCGTCCCTTATCACATCGTTGCTTGCCCTGGGGTTGTAGCGCGCATAACCGATGCTGGCGGTAACGAAACCCTTGCCCTCTGGATTTGCTCTGTGTTCGATTCCCGCAGCCTCGATTTGTGACCTAATCCTCTCAGCTACCTTATGGGCACCGTTCATATTTGCACCGGGCAGTATTATGGCGAACTCCTCCCCGCCTACCCTTGCCAGTTCGTCGTGTTTTCTAAGGTTCGATTTTAGGAGTTTCCCAACCCGTGCAAGCAATTCATCGCCCGCCGGGTGGCCGTATGCGTCATTGTACCCCTTAAAGTGGTCTAGGTCCAACATTATGACGCTTAGAGGGAACCTGTTTCCATGCTGATCACTTAACCCCCTATAGCGTTTCATAGCCCTGTTGAAGGCTCCCTTGTTGGGCAGTTGCGTCAACGGATCGATGTATGCCCGTCCCCTCTCAGTCCTGATGCGCATCTTATCCAAAAAATGCGCGAATGCAATCTGGTTGGATATATCCGGCCTGACGCCTCTCCCCTCATAATACGAGGCGACCCCCCTCACATATCTCTCCCTCACTTGTGGCCTTATCTGTGACTTGTCCCCTGCCTTGGCCTTTTTGATAATCCTTTTGATGCCCATCTTAGCTTGACACCTCCCCCTCCGCGATCACGTCATGGCGGTGGATGGACTCCTGGGCGGTGGTCTTGGCCCTTATCTTACAATCTTTGAACATTCCCCTAGCGTTGTTAAGGATCGCGCGCGTGACGTCCTCGACGAACATGGGGTTTTCGTACATCCTCTCGACCATGTGGTTCTCGTCCTCTGTCTTGATCAGGGTGTAGACCTCTGTGGAGAAGGATTTCTCCACGCATTCCACCATGTCCTGGAGAATCACTTGGTTGTTGATGCCAGTCTCTATCTCCAGCTCCCCTATCGCGCGCTGTATGTGCGGCCTCTTCGTGTTTTCTAGGGAGTGGGGGCATACCGTGTTCCCCAATACCTTGACTTTTAGAACCTTTCTATACCCCCCCTTTTCATAAATGACCTTTATGAGGACGTCATGGGTCTCCATGGTCTCCCTTCTGCTGACGGGTGTCCTTTTCTTAATCACCAGCTCGGTGGCCATGGAAACCTCCCCCCTCTTATAAGGGTGCTTTTCCCTTAATTTTTCAAGCACGTTCTTCTCCAGCTCTTCAAAGGTCATGTGCTTCTCAAAAGCCTCCTCCGAGACTGTCTCAGCTATAGATTCGACAAGGCGGGACATATGCACGCCCTTCTTCTCCCTTGGGAGGTCTATGGTTATCTCGATTTTGGGGACGAACCGGTATTCCTTGTTCTCCTTGCCTGTCTTGACCAGGATGCGAAGGTTGGTTATCCCTACCCTGTTCAGGCTTTCAGGGATCTGGGGAGTGTACTCTTGAGTCTCTTTTTTCATCAGCTATTTTACGCTACAACAGAAAAAAATCACCCAGTCCGCGCATAAACCGGTTGGCCGCCTTTCTCTTCCTCTTTGCTGACCCTGCCCTCGGTTTCCAGCTGCTTTAGAAGAAGGGCGGTCCAAGTGCTGTTCCTCCTCAGCCTCTGGGCCATCTCCAGGGGTGTCATGGGTTTGTCCAGGGCATCCAGGACCCGGGCCTTGTCCCTGCCTATCTTGCTCTGGCTCTTTTCCTCGAGGGCGCTCATCCTCTCCTCCAACTTCTTTATCCTCGCTTGTAGCTCTTCTATACCAAACATTTGCGTTAAGAATGACATCTTTTGATAAGGAATCGACTATACTATCCAAACCCCTAAAAAACACTGTTAAATTTTTTCTGCAAAAGATAAAAACACCTGACTCTATGGGCACAGCCCACTATTCTCCATACCAAGGGTTTCCTTGAATCCTGCCATGAGGTTCATGTTCTGCACGGCCTGTCCGGAAGCGCCCTTTACCAGGTTGTCTATGGCAGAGAAGACAACCAGGCGATCGCCGTCGTTGGTGAAACCCCCGACTTGGCAGTAGTTTGACCCCCTCACTGCAAGGACCGAGGGTATGCCGTCTACCACTTTCGTAAACGGCTCGTCCTTGTAGGTCTTTTTGTAGACGTCCTTGACCTTCTCTGTGTCTCCCTTGACAAATGCGTGAGCTGTTGTTAGTATGCCCCGTGTTACGGGAAGCAGATGAGGGGTGAAATGGACCTTCATGCCCAGCTCTTGTTCCATCTCTGGGATGTGCCTATGGTCGGCGACCTTGTAGGGGATGACGTTCTCGTTTGCCCAACAGAAATGCGTCGTGTCACTAGCCTTCTTGCCCGCCCCACTGACCCCGGTTTTTGAGTCTATTACGACCCTCTCTACTTTGAAGTTTCTCACCAAAGGCCACAGAGCTAAGATAGCCCCTGTTGAGAAGCACCCAGGGTTTGCCACCAATTGGGCCTTCTTTATATCCCCCCTGTGCAATTCCGGTAGCCCGAAAACTGCCTGCGGTATCAGTTCCGGCGAGGCATGTTTGACCTTATACGTCTCCTCGTACTTCTTTGCGCTCTTCAAGCGGTAATCTGCGCTTAGGTCTACCACCTTTGTGTCTATGCGGGGGATTACCGACATCGCTTCTGTATGCGGCACGCAGGTGAAGACAAAATCGCATTTGTTGGCTTCATCCAAGCTGAAACCCTCGAATTTTAGGTTTGTTTCGAGGCCAGGATGCATTCCCCTTATGTCCTTCCCCTCCAGCTGTCTTGAACTCACCCTGATTCCATCCACCTTTGGATGGTTTAGCAATATTCTCAACAACTCGCCGCCAGTATAGCCTGAGCCGCCGATTATGTAAACCGAGACCATTATAAACCCTCCAGATAGACTAGCACCTTCGAATACTGTTCCTGGCTTATGTGGTTCTTCTTGACCATATACGCCAGCAGTTCCTTAATCGTTATGAGTTTGCGCAGGTTGATGCCCTCCTTGAGAAGGGTGTCCTCCCCGCCCTGCTGCCGGTCCAGGACTACCACAACATCCTCTATCCTCCCTCCAGCCTCCTTTATCGCCTTTACGAACTGGAGCTTGCTGCCCCCGTCGGTTATCAGGTCATCCACCAAGACTGCCTTGTCATCATGCCGCAGCACGCCTTCTATCCTGCTGCCGGTCCCGTATTCTTTTGGTTTCTTCCTGACATATATCATGGGCATTTTGCTTTTTAGGGATATAGCCGTGGACAGGGGTATTCCAGCGCTCTCAACTCCCGCGACCACATCTGCCTTTAACCCCCTGACTTGATCAGTAAGCGCCGCTGTGACGGTTTCGAAGGAGGAGGGATATGACGGCAGGACCCTTAA